>CAZRFG010000392.1:0-3147 GCA_964599205.1 uncultured Victivallaceae bacterium | reverse complement strand
CCGAAGAGCAGAATCCCGTCGGAGACGGCGGCGATCGCCTGCAGCTTTTCGGCGTCCAGTTTATCGATCGCAATATGATGAACCTCAAGCTGGAAACCGGCCCGCGCGGCGGCACTCTGGACGCCGAGAAGAGCCGCATGGAAGAGGCCGGTCGTCACCGAAACCGCCGGGCCGAGAATCACCGCCACCCGGCCGGAGCCGCCGTCGAGACTCACCCGGCGCGACTTGATGAACAGCCCCGAGGTGCCGCGCTGCTCGAGCAAACCGCGCTCGATGAGGGTGTGAATGGCCCGGTAGGCGGTGCCGAAACTGAGGTTGAATTTGGTCGCCAGCCGCCGCACCGACGGCAGTTTGCTGCCGACCGGGTATTCGCCGGAGATGATTCTGGCCTCGATAAAATCGACCAGGATGGCCGCCAGGGGGGATATATTTTCCATCGTTTCGGGTCTCCCTCGTCAGAACCAGGCTTGCGCGCCCGGCAACGCCGGTTCAAATTCTCCGCTGCGGATATTATAGTTGATTTTTGTTCTTTCAGCCATACCCAAACGACAAATATTTTCATTTTTTTCAGGATTGCCGCCGTCACCGGGCGGCGCGGCCCGGAATCGGGCGGGCAATTGTCGAAAATCTCCGCGCCGGGGGATTGAAAAAATCAATTCCGGTGGTACATTTCGATGGTTCTGAAACTTTCATATTCCGGAGAATTTTGACAATGCCTTTCGATCATGGTTCCGTGACCTTCACGATGTTCGACCTTCGCGCCGAGATGCCGGAGGATGCGATTGAATTGTTTGCCGCCCGCAAAGCCGGGACGCTCGACAGCGTCAGCACCGAGCCGGGGGCCGAGCCCCAGATCGGCTGGGTGACCGGGCGCCACCTGCTCGATACCCAGATCGACGAAGGCAGCGCCTACCGCGGCTCCTTCGTCAGCCTCGCCCTCCGCCGGGCGGTGCGCAAACTGCCGTCGGCGCTGCTGGCGGCGATCTGCAAACGCGAAGAATTCGCCTACATGCAGGCCAACCAGAGCGATTACGTTCCCTCCAAGGTCAAAAAATCGATCAAGGAGGACGCCATCGCCAAGCATATCGGCAAAATGCCCCCCGCCCTCTCGGCAATCCCGCTGGTGATCGATCCCAAGGAAAAAATCCTCTATCTCGGCGCCGCGTCCAACGCCCAGATCGACCTTTTCATCGAGAACTTCTACCAGACCGCCAAGGTCGAACCGCTCCAGCTGACCCCGTCGTCGATGCTGGCGAAGTTTTTTGAGACCACCGAGAGCTCGTTCCCGTCGATCGCCTTCGCCGGTTCGTCCGCCGAGGACGCGCCGGTCACCGGCCGCGACTTCCTGACCTGGCTGTGGTACCAGAGCGAAACCGGCGGCACCATCAACTGCGCCCCCTACGGCGAATTCGGGGTGCTGGTCGAGGGCCCGCTGACCTTCGCCTTTGCCGCCGAAGCCAACGGCGCCGAGGAGACGGTGGTCAAAAAGGGCGACTGCCCGCTCCGCAGCGCCGAGGCGAAAGCCGCGCTCTCGGTCGGCAAAAAGCTCAAAAAAGCCAAGCTCTCGCTGACTTGCGGCAACAACGTCTGGAGCGGAACTTTTGACGCCGACAAGTTCGCCTTCAATTCGCTCAAGCTGCCGGAGGGGGAATCCTCTTCGCCGGACGAGCGTTTCATCGAGCGGATGGAGTTTTTGTATACGTTCAAGTGTGCGATCGAGGGCTTTTTCCGCAAATTCGCCGAAACCATGCTGGCGATGGATTATCCCGAGACCGAAAAAACGCTCCGGAAGTGGGCGCAGGAACGCGACGCCATTTAACCCGGAGCCCGAGCCGGGCCGAGGAAAAATTAAAAAGGATCTGTCACCATGAAAAAGACCGCCAAAGTCGCCATGCTGGTCGCACCCGGCAAATTTGAACTGCAGTCCTACCCGATCCCGGCGATTTCCGACGATGAAATCCTGATCAAGGTCGAGGGTTGCGGGATTTGCGGCACCGACGGGCATGAGTACAAACGCGATCCCTTCGGCCTCTGCCCGGTGGTGCTCGGCCACGAGGGTTCAGGCGAAGTCGTCAAGCTCGGCAAGAACATCAAGAGCGACACCGCCGGGAAACCGCTCAAGGTCGGCGACAAGCTGGTCACCTGCATCATTCCCTGCGGCAAGTGCAACGCCTGCAAGAACACCCCGGCCCGGACCAACCTCTGCGAAAGCCTCGGCGTCTACGGCCTGATGCCCGACGACAAGGTGCACTTCAACGGTTATTTCGGCGAGTACATGGTAATTCGCGCCGGCTCGACTTTCTTCAACGTCAACGGAATGACCCTCGATCAACGGATGCTGGTCGAGCCCGCCGCGGTCGCGGTGCACGCGGTCGAACGCGCCAAGACCACCGGGCTCCTCCGCTTCAACACCACCGTCCTGGTCCAGGGCTGCGGCCCGATCGGGCTGATGGTGATGGCGGTGCTGCGGACGCTCGGGATCGAGAACATCATTGCCGTCGACGGCAACGATGCGCGGCTCAAGTGGGCCAAAAAAATGGGCGCGTCGGCGGTCTTCAACTTCACCAAGTACGCCGATTTCGACGCGATGCTGAAAGAGGTCAAGGCGGCCACCGGCGGGCTCGGCGCGGAATTCCTCTTTCAGTGCACCGGGGTCGCCCAGGCCGGGTCCAACGCCTGGAAACTGGTCCGGCGCGGCGGCGGCTTCTGCGAAGTCGGCTTCTTCATGGACGGCGGGACCGGCAGCATCAACCACCACTTTGACCTCTGCAACAAGGAAGTCACGGTGGTCGGTTCGTGGGTCTACACCCCGCAGGATTACCCCAATACCTTCGACTTCCTCAAGCGCGCCAAAGGCATCGGCCTCGACGTCGAAGCGCTGGTCACCCACCACTTCAAACTCAAGGACATCGCCGAGGCGCTGGAAACCAACGTCCAGATGAAAGGGATCAAGGTCGCAGTGGTCGTCGACTGACGATCGTTCCGGACGGCATAACCACTCTTGGATGCGGAAAACCTTTCCGCATTCAAGAGCCGATTGCAAAAGTAATTTCGAAACGATCCGAAAGCGGATGTTTTTCCGCATGACCGGGTAGATTGAGGGGCATACCCGAAGCGGTATGTCCCGAAATCGCTCCCGGCGAGGCG
>CAZRFG010000391.1:0-3167 GCA_964599205.1 uncultured Victivallaceae bacterium | reverse complement strand
CGTGCTGCATGGCGCGGGCGCCCTGAATCGTGCGCAACGCGATCGGGCAGCAGTTCGGGATGAAAAAGTCGTTCCGGTTGGCGAGCACGGTTTCCATCGGGCCACAACTTTCGTAAGATCGTGCTGCTTTTTCGTAATATAGTCAAGGAATTCCATTTTGCAAGCGCTATATTGAAGCAGAGTCCCGAAAAGCGCACGTTATTCACCCCTACAGGAGGAGGCAAATCATGACCGGTACATTCCGCTTCTCGTTCGGCCCGTGGAACATTCACGAAGGCGCCGACCCCTTCGGCCCCGAAGTCCGCCAGAGCATTCCCTTCAACCGGAAACTCGAAGCCTACAAGGCGATGGGCTTCGACGGCGTGCAATTCCATGATGACGATGCCGTTCCCGATATGGCCAAGCTGACGCCGGCGGAGATCATCAAGCAGGCGGCAGCGCTCAAGAAAACACTTGAGGACCATGGTCTGACCGCCGAATTCGTCGCGCCCCGCATGTGGTTCGATCCGCGCACCATCGACGGCGGCTACACCAACAACTGCCCGAAGTGCCGCGAATACGCCATCGAACGGAGCAAGCGCACGATCGACATCGCAAACGCGCTCGGAACCCGTAATATCGTGCTATGGCTCGCCCGTGAAGGCACCTATATCCGCGAAGCCAAAGATCCCGTCGTGGCCACCGAACGCATCGCCAAGGCGCTTCAGACCATGCTCGATTACGACAGAAACATCCGGATCATGATCGAATCCAAGCCCAATGAACCGATGGACCACACCTATATCCCGACCATCGGACATGCCATCGCCATGGGGCTGCTGACCGATGCGCCGGATCGCGTGGGCTGCCTGATCGAAACCGCCCATGCCTTGCTGGCCAACCTCTCGCCTTCCGACGAAATGGGTTTCGCGCTGGCGCACAAAAAACTCTGGAGCGTTCATCTCAACGACCAGAACGGACTCAAATTCGATCAGGACCTGACCTTCGGCGCCGTCGATCCGCGCCGCGCCTTGAATCAGGTGCGTGTGCTTGACAAACACGGCTTCGGCAATCACGGCGAATGGGTCGGACTGGACGTCAAAGTCATGCGGACGCAGAAGGATGCGGTCTGCATGAAGCACCTCGCCTACAGTCGCGCCATTTTTCTCAAGTTGCTGGAAATTTCGCGCTCGCTGAATGACGCCATGATCGAAAAACTCACGGCCGAACGCGATTACGAAGAACTCAATTTCTACATCCTCAACGCCATGCTCAAAGGATAATCAGACCCATTGATCCGATCAACGGGCGACCGGGATGGAGCATCCCGTCGCCCGTTTTGCATTCCAGCGCGTCAGCCGGAGAATCAGACATTTTTTTCCGTCCAATGGGTCCGAAAAATTTGCCAAATGGGAATGCAACGCTATATTGTTTGTCGACAGATTATCCCAATCCTGGAATTGCGATCATGAAATATCAATATCGTCCCCGCGGCACCTGCAGTCAGGAAATCGACTTCGAACTCGACGGCGAACGCATCGTCAGCGTGGAATTTTTCGGCGGCTGTCCCGGCAACCTCACCGCCATCGGCAAGCTCGTCCGCGGCATGACCGTCGATGACGTGATCGCCCGGCTCAAGGGCATCCGTTGCGGCGGCAAACCGACCAGCTGTCCCGATCAGCTCGCGCTTGCGCTCCTGGCTGTTCACCGCCGGGACGTCAAATGAATTTTCTGCAAAAAGCCAGTGGTTTTCTGACCCGATACACCTCGATTTTCATCATTCTGGTCGCCGGGGCGACATTCTTGCGACCCTCGCTGTTCCAGTGGGTGCGCGGCGACGTTCAAAGCGCGGTTCTCGGCGTCATCATGCTCACCATGGGGATGACGCTCACCACCGACGACTTCCGGATTCTGGCCAAACGACCGTTCGACATCTTCATCGGCGCCTGCGCACAATACGCCCTGATGCCGGGCATCGCATTCCTGCTGGTCCACACCTTTCAGCTGCCGAAAGGCATTGCGGCGGGCCTGCTTCTGGTCGGCTGCTGTCCCGGCGGCGTGTCGTCCAACATCATTACCTACCTGAGTCATGGCGATGTCGCTTTTTCCGTCGGCATGACCACCGCCACGACGCTGCTGTCCCCGATCATGACGCCGGTACTGATGCTGATGCTGGCGGGCACTTCAATTGAAGTCCAGGCCTGGGGCATGTTCCGCTCCATCCTGATCGTCACCATCCTGCCGGTAGCCGCCGGAGTCATCGGCAACTGGTTCTTCGGCGCCCGGCGTTCCTACCGGGAATTCTGCCGGGTCATGCCCGGGGTTTCGGTGATCAGCTTCGCCTGCATCGTCGGGGGAGTCGTCGCCTCCAACGGCAATGATTTCTTCACTTCGGGAGCATTGATCTTCCTGGTGGTGTTTCTGCACAATGCCCTGGGCTATGTCACCGGCTACGGCGTCGGCCAGCTGGCGGAGATGGGCAAAGCTCAGAAACGCACCATCGCCATTGAAGTCGGCATGCAGAACGCCGGACTGGCCACCAATCTGGCCTCGCGTCATTTCCCGGCATTGCCGGAAACCGCGGTGGCCGCCGCGGTCAGTTGCGTCTGGCACTCGATTTCCGGCACGTTGCTGGCCGGACTTTTCGCCTGGCGCGACCGCAAACGGACGCTCCTGCTCAAAAATCAATAAAAAATCCCGTCGCACACGAACAATAGCAAGCGTTGCCGAAGTCATTAGTGTTGGTATTTTAATCCATGTCAACCGGGGGGTAAAAGATGAAACGGCAGCCGGATTACGCAGGTAAATTCGACCGGAGCGCAAGGCGTTTGTTTTTGGGGGAAACCTGGCTTCTAACGGGGGGATATTTGCTGTTCACCCTGATTTTATTCGGCTGGGCGCACAACTGGTTTGCGGGGGTGGCGGTCGGCTGTTTCGGCTGCCTCGGCGTGGCGGTCGCGCTTCTGGTTACCGCTTATCTTGCCGGATTCGGCGTCTGTTGCGACCGCTTTTTCCGCAAGGAGTATATTGATTGGCGGCGTTTTCTGGCAGTCATTCTCTGGGCTGTCTTTCTGCTGGCTTATGTGCTTGCGATATTGCTGACCCCGGCATCCGGTCTGGAACCGATCTGCGGGAAATTGATTATCCTCGGCCTTGTCCTGATTTTCCTGATCCAGCCGCTTGCCATG
>CAZRFG010000390.1:0-3167 GCA_964599205.1 uncultured Victivallaceae bacterium | reverse complement strand
AACAAGCGTGACACCAGCGAAGCGAAGTGTCACGCGCGATTGAGCGAAGCAGGGCTGTGAGTGAGGAGAAGGTTTCGCACGGAGGCACGGAGGCACGGAGGAAATCCCCAGGTCACCACCGCCCCCATCTCCCCGGTCCAGATCGGCCAAGCCGCCCCCCGCCGTGACTTGTCCGTGACTTCTCCGTGTCCCCATTCCCTCCTCAAAATCCGGTCCCCGCCCCAAAATAAATCTAAAAATATCGATGTTTTTGTATCAAAGCGGTTGATTTTCCCGAAACCGGATGTATATTGAGATATTGATAAAAAAATATCGAACTATCCGAGTTTGGTACCAATTCCCGAAAATCCGAAAAGGGAGAAGGAGAAAAGATCATGGTTGAAAAGAAAAAAGTCGTTGTCGATGATGACGCCGCCGCGCTGGCTCAGCTCGACGCCACCATTGCGCGGGTCAAAGCCGCGCAGGAAATCTACGCCACTTACACCCAGAAGCAGGTCGACGAAATTTTCCGCGCCGCCGCGCTGGCCGCCACCACCGCCCGGATCACGCTGGCCAAAATGGCCGTCGAGGAAACCGGCATGGGGGTGATCGAGGACAAGGTGATCAAGAATCACTTCGCCTCCGAATACGTGTACAACAAATACAAGCAGACCCCGACCTGCGGGGTGATCGAGCGTGACGACACCTACGGGATCATCAAGGTCGCCGAGCCGTTCGGCCTGATCGCCGGGATCGTCCCCACCACCAACCCGACTTCGACCGCGATCTTCAAGTCGCTGCTGGCGCTCAAGACCCGCAACGGGATCATCTTCTCTCCCCACCCGCGGGCCAGGCACTGTACCGTCGCCGCGGCCAAGATCGTGCTGGATGCGGCGGTCGCCGCCGGCGCGCCGCCGGACATCATCGGCTGGATCGAGGATCCCACCGTGCCGCTCTCGCAGCACTTGATGGGCCACCCCCAGGTGAGTCTGATTCTCGCCACCGGCGGTCCCGGCATGGTCAAGGCGGCCTATTCGTCCGGCGTTCCCGCGCTCGGCGTCGGCGCCGGCAACACCCCGGCGGTGCTGGATGAAAGCTGCGACATCGAAATGGCGGTGAGCTCGATTCTCCAGAGCAAGACCTTCGACAACGGGATGATCTGCGCCTCCGAGCAGTCGGTGGTGGTGGTCGCCGAAATTTACGAAGCGGTCAAGGCCGAATTCACCAAGCGCGGGGCGCACATCCTGTCCAAGGCGGAAGCCGCCAAGGTCGCCGCAGTGATCGTCATCGACGGCAAGCTCAACGGCAAGATCGTCGGCCAGAGCGCGTACAAAATCGCCGAAATGGCCGGAATCAAGGTCGCCGAGGACACCAAAGTCCTGATCGGCGAAACCGACGGCGTCGGCGCCAAGTATCCGTTCTCGGTGGAAAAACTCTCCCCGGTGCTGGCGCTCTACAAGGAAGCGGACTTCAACGCCGCGTTGGTGCGCGCCCAGCAGCTCTTGGAATACGGCGGCCTCGGGCACACCAGCGTATTGTACACCAATCCGCGCAACACCGACCGGATCGACGAATTCGGCCGCCGGATGAAGACGGCGCGAACCTTGATCAACATGCCGTCCAGCCAGGGTGCGATCGGCGACGTGTTCAACTTCAAGCTCGACCCCTCGCTGACCCTCGGGTGCGGTTCGTGGGGCGGCAACTCGGTCAGCCAGAACGTGGCTCCGAAACATCTGTTGAACACCAAAACCATTGCCCAGCGGAGAGAAAATATGCTCTGGTTCCGAGTTCCTTCCAAAATCTACTTCAAATACGGCTGCCTGACCGCGGCGCTGGAGGATTTGTCCGAGCGCAAGCGTTCCTTCATCGTCACCGACCGTTACCTCTACAACAGCGGGGCGCTGCAGGAAGCGATCGACACGCTGGAAAAGCTGGGGCACAAGATCGAAGTCTTCGCTGACGTCGAGCCCGATCCGACCCTCAAGACCGCCCGTGCCGGGGTGGAACGGATGAACGCCTTCAAGCCCGACACGATCATCGCGATGGGCGGGGGTTCGCCGATGGACGCGGCCAA
This sequence comes from uncultured Victivallaceae bacterium, assembly GCA_964599205.1. Taxonomy (GTDB): domain Bacteria; phylum Verrucomicrobiota; class Lentisphaeria; order Victivallales; family Victivallaceae; genus JAVBUI01. The sequence goes on along the minus strand of CAZRFG010000390.1, from coordinate 1,114 downwards.
GATCATGTGGCTCCTGTACGAGCACCCGGAAGTGAGTTTCGACGATATCGCGATGCGTTTCATGGACATCCGCAAGCGCGTCTACCAGTTCCCGAAGCTGGGCGAAAAGGCGACGCTGGTCGCGATCCCGACCACCAGCGGCACGGGTTCGGAAGTGACGCCGTTCGCGGTGATCACCGACGAAGTGACCGGCAACAAGTATCCCTTGGCCGACTACGAGCTGACGCCGGACATTGCGATCATCGACACCAAGCTGGTGATGAATATGCCGAAGAAGCTCACCGCGTACAGCGGGATCGACGTCCTGGTGCATGCGATTGAAGCGCGGGTCTCGATTATGGCCAGCGAATATTCCAATGCGATGTCGATGGAAGCGATGCGGCTGATCTTCAAGTATCTCCCGGTGGCGTATGACAACGGGCAGAACGACGAGCGGTCGCGGGAAAAGGTGCATCACGCGGCGACGATCGCCGGGATGGCGTTTGCGAATGCGTTCCTCGGCATCTGTCACTCGATGGCGCACAAGCTGGGGGCGGAGTTCCATCTGCCGCACGGGTTGGCGAACGCGTTGTTGATTGTCGATGTGATTCGCTTCAATGCGACCAACAAGCCGACCAAGCAGGCGACGTTCTCGCAGTACAAGTGTCCGGAGGCGAAGAGCCGTTACGCCTACATTGCCGAGCGGTTGAATCTGGGTGGCGACACCGAGGATGAGAAGATCGAGCGGCTGATCGCGGCGATTGAGGAGTTGAAGCGTCGGCTGGACATTCCGAAGTCGATCAAGGAGCTGGGGATCAGTGAGAAGGATTTCCTGGCGAAGGTCGACATGCTGGCCGAGAAGGCGTTTGACGATCAGTGCACGGGTGCGAATCCGCGGTATCCGCTGATCAGTGAGCTCAAGGAGCTTTATCTCAAGGCCTACTACGGGAAGTAAGGTTGAGTGCGATGACGCCCGCCGGATGACTCCGGCGGGCGTTTTTTTGCCTTAAATTAGCCCAAAAAAAAGCGCCGCAGGCTCAAAAAAGCGCGAAGCGCCAATCCCGCCCCCCGTCGTACGGGGTCGCCGTCCAGGGGGCGAACACCCCTGGTCGCTCGCGATCCACGCGAGCGAAGT
>CAZRFG010000389.1:0-3168 GCA_964599205.1 uncultured Victivallaceae bacterium | reverse complement strand
CTTCGTCTACTCCCCCGTCCGCGTTCGGCGCGTTGACGGCGCGGGGTTATTTGGACCAGGTTTTGGCGTTCAGGCTTTCGAGTTCGCGGTTGAGGCTTTCCATGGCGTCGGGATCGCAGGGTTGGCCATTGGCGGCTTTGAGCAGGAGTTCGCCTTGTTTGCGGCAGATTTCGTCGTGGGCCGGGAAGTAGTTTTCGAGCAGGAAGTAGGTATATTTGGCCTGCCGCCAGGGGCCGAGGACGATCGGATTCTTGGGATCGAGGTTGTGGACGGTGACGGAGTTGCCGGATTTGACGGCACCGGCGATCGCCTTGAGCGAGAGTTCCGGAGCGAAGACGACGGTATGGGTTTTGCCGAAGTTGGGGCCGGCGGCGTCGTGGGAGTCGCTGACGCCGACGAAACGGTAGTTTTTGCCTTCGCGGGCTTTGTCAAGAACCTTGTCGACAGTGAGGAAGAATCGGGTGTATTCGGGGCCGTTCGGCATTTCGAGGGCGTCGAATTCGCCGAGATCGAGCATGGCGTCAGTGTAGCGCGGGGGACCGTTGAAGCGGTAGTTGCTTTTCCAGTAGGGGTGGCAGAAAATCACCAGTTCGGCGCCGTTCCGGCGGGCGATGCGGTAGAGCACCCGGGCGGAGGCGACGTATTTGCGTTCGAAGTCGGAGAGGTTGCGACCGGCGAGTTCTTTTTCGGCTTCAACAACTTGTTTATCATATTCCTCGCGGTTGGCGTCGAGCCACTCGTTGACGCCTTGGGTGAGGCCAAAAGCGACGCTGTGCACCACATTCTGGTCGGAGTGGAATTCCTGGCCGCGGCAGGTCAGGTAGGGCAGTTTAAAAGCTTCGAAAGCTTTGACCATTTGCTCCGAACCCGCGAGTTTCCGGTGATCGGCAAGGGCGAAGAAATCGAGACCGGTCCGGCGGCCGTGAGCCCCGACCGCGAACGGGGTGTATTTGCCGTCCGAAACCTGGCTGTGGGCGTGGAAATCGCCTTTCCAGGGGCGGAGCGCGAAGAGATCCGGCTCGAGCGAGCTGAAGGATACCGAGAAGATGATATCGTCCTTGGCCTTCGGATTGGCTTTGCGGTCCGCCGGGATGGCCAGCTGGATGATGCGCTCGGCTTCGCCCCGGACCGGGAGCTTGAACCGGATTTGGCCGTTTTCAATCTGACCGGGGAGCTTGAGGAAGTCGGAGCTCTTTACCGCGGTGGAGCCATCCGGCAAAGTCCGGTCATCGCATACGACCCGGAATACCGCGCGCTCATTGACCCGCTTGAGTTCATCGGGGGTCATGGTGATCACAAATTCGGTCTCGCCCTGTTCGGTGGAAACGATTTTGGGCGTGATTTCCGCCCCCGGCAGCGCCGCGGCAAGCAGCCCGGCGCCCAGCAGCAACCATGTTTTCAGCATCACTATCTCCATTGAATGCCTGATTTAGAACTTGTCGTAAAATACACCTTTGATCGAGTAAGGCAAGGCCGCATCGGCGTCATTCATGATCATCTGGCGCTTTTTCTGGATTACCCTGCCGTCGTGCATCAGGTAGTTGACGGCGTCGTGGTGGCGGGGATCGACCAGTCCGTAGGTTTTGCCGCCCATCTGGTCAAAGCCGCCGGGAGTGATGATGGCTTTGTTGTAATTGTAGGTGTCGATCATATAGCCGTACTGGGCGGCGCCGCCGTAGGACCCTTTCCAGCGTGCCATCGGGGCGGAATCCCCGAGCACGATGCCGCCGGAGCCGCGGATGTAGCGCGAGGCTTTGCTGAACTTGGCGGGGTGGCGCAGATCGGCGTCGGTGTTGTTGAAACTGAGGCCCCAGAGGTAGTAATTAAGGCCGTAGCCGATGCTGCGGTTGCCGGTCGAACCGCCGGCAGTCCATTCGCAGCGGCTCTCCATCGGGCAGAAGAACAGCTCTTTTTTGGGAAGGTAAGCCTCCTGCATCACGTGGGCCCAGTCGCGGACGTTGCTGCCGGCGCCGCCGCCGGGATTGACCCGGACCGGACAGACCCATTCGTCGTTGTCGGCGATATACATCTGAAAGGCGAGCCCCTGCTGCTTGAGGTTGCTGCGGCAGCTGATGTCCTTGGCTTTGGATTCGGCCTTGGCCAGCGACGGCAGCAGCATCGACACCAGCACCGCGATGATCGCCACCACCACCAGAAGTTCGATCAGAGTAAATTTGCAGTTATTTTTTTTCATTTTTCATTCCTTTTCAATTGGCCAGCGTCAGCGGACTGACCGAGATATACCAGTAGCCGCGAATGGTGAATGGAATCGCGTATTTTTCGGCGGGATTGAGCAGCGACACCGCTTTGACCTGATCGACGTGACCGTCGTGATAGACGTTGTTGACCGCATCGGCGTGGCGGGGTTTGAAGTAGGCGATCGAAGCGGTCGGACCGGTATAGACGCGCTGGTCGAGCACCACCTGGTAGGGGCTGATCATGTAGCCGTACTGCGCCGGATCCGCGGCGGTGCGCGGGGCGGAGTCGGAGAACATGATGATGCCCTTGCCGCCGCCGAGCCGGGTGGCGTCGGCGATTTCGCTCATTTTGGCGGGCTGGCGCAAGTTGGCGTTGTCGGTGGTCGGGTTGAGGCCGTAGACGAAATAATTGAGACCGTAGCTGACCGCGCGGTTGCCGCCCTGCCCTTCATCGACCCAGTTGTCGGCCGAACTCTCTTTTTCGGAGGGGCAAAAGTATATTTTTTTGGCGCGGGCGTAATTTTTGTAGAGCATGTGGGTCCAGTCGGTGACCTTGTCGCCGGCGCTGGAGCCTTGGCTCAGCCGGGTCGCGCAGGCCCAGCCGTTGAAGTCGCCGGCGTACAGGGTTTGCGCCTGGTAGAGCTGGCGGAGCTGGCTGCGGCAGTTGGTGTCGTGCGCCTTGTCGCGCGCTTTGTTGAGGGCGGGCAGCAGCATCGCGGCGAGAATGGCGATGATCGCGATCACCACCAATAGTTCGATCAATGTGAAGTTGCGTTCTTTCATCAGTCCGATTCCTTTCTCCAGATCTTTTCCGATGCCACATAAGATAGGTTGGCAGTATTAGAAAAAAGTGAAAGGAAAACTCGGATTCGATGAAATCCGGACAACCGCGACAAATAAAAAAACCGTCAAGCGCGAGCTTGACGGCTGATTTGCCAAATTGGCATCCCCACGGGGATTCGAACCCCGG
>CAZRFG010000388.1:0-3201 GCA_964599205.1 uncultured Victivallaceae bacterium | reverse complement strand
AATTTTTCAAAAAATCAATTTAAGTAATTACAAATAAATAAATTACAAACAAAAACATCAATCCACCATCCCGTTTTCAAATTCCGGCCTATTTCAAAAACACCAAAAAATAAAATTGCAATATCATTATTGATAATGCTTTACATTTTTTCATGCAAGAATTGCACAAAATATGCAATTTTTTCAAAAAAGGGCTTGCTTTTTCTTTCCGAATTTGTTATACTTATGTCAGAGCAGATTTCAAAAGCGGTTTCGGAGTCGCCGCCAGGGCTTCTCGATCCGGCTCGATACAAGGAGAATCACGATGAGAACCAACCGCAAAAAAGAACCTGTCAGCTCCGCGCTGGCTCAGGTTGCCGAAAAGGCCAACGTTTCGACCGGCACCGTCAGCCGGGTCTTCAACAACAGTCCGCTGATTCCGCCGGAAACCCGGATCAAAGTGCTCGCCGTCGCCCGCGAACTCGGCGTCCGGCCGCGGGTCGGCATCCGCAGCAAACAGATCGCGCTGGTCACCCAGCCCCCGCACAAAGCCTATATCGGAGGGTACGTCAACACCCTCACCCACTACCTCTGCTACGAACTCTCCCGCGCCGACGCCAGCATCGTGATGGTCACCGAGGACCGCATCGACAGCCTCGCCCACAGTTGGATCGACGGCATCATCGGGATCGCCTGGGAAGAGCCGATCATCGATTTGCTCAAGGAACTCAAGAATATCCCGGTGATCTGGTTCAGCGATATGCACAAGGAGTTCTTCCACACCATTTTCGTCGACGCCTTCAAAACCGGGCGGATGGCCGGCGAGTACCTCTTCCGCCACGGCCACCGCAAAATCGCGGTGATCCACGAGGACGACTACACCGGCAACAAGCGTGCCGACGGCCTCGCCTCGGTCTTCGCCGCCAACGGCTTGCGCCAGGAGGAGTTTCTGCTCCGCTATCCCAACAGCCAGCCGCTCTACCAGACCGTCCAGAACATCGTCGACGCCGGCTGCAGCGCGATCTGGGTGACCGGCGAAGACTTGAAAATCTTTGAAGTCAACTGGCTCTTGCAGAGCATGGCCAAAAAGCGGGTGCCGGAAGACATTTCACTGCTCGGCTTCGAAAATCCCGGCATTTCCAAATTCCAGTCGCCGCCCTTGACCACCATCGAGAGTCCGCTCTTTGAGATGGCCGAGCAGGCGGTCAAAATGGTGCTCCGCGACGACCTCGCGGGCCTGGAACTGGCCGAGCTCTCGAGCCGGCTGATTGAGCGCGGATCGGTCAAGACGATTTAAATAGAGGAAAACCCATCATGTTCAAACCCCGCTTGCACACCACAATCGCCCTCTTCGCCGGACTGGTCGCCTTCGCCGCCGCCGCGGCGGAGCTGCCGCTCGCCGATTCCCAGCTCAAGGCCAAATACAAAGCCCGGATGGTCCGCGAAAACGGCGCCATCAAGCTCGCCACCGACACCCCGGAGTGGGACAGCGGCCTCGAAGTGCTGCCGCCGGAAGGGCAGAAGTTCGATTTTTCCAATGCCCGCTATCTCGCACTTGAGGTCAAGAATCTCTCCGACAGCAAGCAGATGCGTCTCACCATGCACCTCTCGAGCGGGTCAAAGGATGACAAAACCCGCCGCGAATGCTACACCGGCATCGGCCTCAACCCCGGCGAGACCCGGACCATGCGGCTCTACCTCCCCCACGAATCGATTTTCAAAGTGGAGAACGGCCGCAGCCGCAAAACCATCGACACCGCCAAGGTCAACGGCATCGAATTCAAACTCCTCTGGCCTTTTGAAGCCGGATTCAAAAATATCCTCGACGTCGAACTCTCCAACCTCAGGCTCGAGGGTGAACCCGAAACCGGACTCAAAGTTCCGGCCGACAAGTACCTCCCCTTTATCGACGCCTACGGCCAGTACGTCCACACCGACTGGCCGGAAAAGATCAAAAGCGACGAAGACCTCCTGAAAGCCCGCGCCAAGGAACAGGCCGTGCTCGCCCAGACCGCGCCGGTCGCCGACTGGAACCGCTTCGGCGGCTGGACCAAGGGGCCGCAGCTCAAGGCCACCGGCAGCTTCCGGGTGGAAAAGTACCAGAACATGTGGTTCCTGGTCGATCCCGAGGGGCGGCTTTTCTGGTCGAACGGCATCGACGTCCTCAAGTGCCAGACCGACGCCACGCCCAACACCCACCCGGATTGGTTCGCCGATCCGCGCACCGAGAACAACGTCCACCCCTTCAACGACTGGAACCTGCGCAAAAAGTACGGCAAGGATGAATATCAGGGCGAATTCTACCAGACCTTGATCCGCCGCCTCAACGCCTGGGGGATCAACACCATCGGCAACTGGGCCGACCGCGACTTGATGCTGCTGGGGCAAATCCCCTACACCATGCAGCTCACCGATTTCAACGGCAAAGTCGCCAAGTTCAAGGACTCCAAGTTCAAATTCTACGATGTCTTCGACCCCGAATTTGAAGCGGTGATCGGCAACATCCTCAAGAGCCGGATCGAAACCGACCCCGCCACCGCCAAGTCGGTCAACGACCCGATGTGCATCGGCTACTTCATCGACAACGAACTCAAATTCGACCAGATCGTCCCCGAAACCATCCGCGCCAACCCCGACCAGTTCGCCAAAGTCGAATTGATCAAGGATCTCAAGGCCCAATACCAGACCATCGAAGCGCTCAACAAAAGCTGGGAAAGTGAGTTCAAAAGCTGGGAGGACCTCGCCGAAAACCGCAAGGGCGCCAAAGGCCCCGGCTACAAGGAAGACACCCGCGCCTTCCTCGGCAAATTCGTCTCGCGCTACTTCAAAGTCTGCCGCGACAGCATCAAAAAAGTCGCGCCGCACCGGCTCTATTTAGGCAGCCGCTTCGTCTCCTTCCGCCAGGCCGGCCCGGTCTGGGAGGCGGCCGCCAAGTACTGCGACATCGTCAGCGTCAATTCGTACTGCAACAGCATCGCCAACGTCAACCGCGGCGACTTCCGCGACAAGCCGATCATCGTCGGGGAGTTCCACTTCGGCACCTACGACCGCGGCATGTTTTCGCCCAGCCTGAGCCCGGTCGCCGACCAGAACGAACGCGCGGTCGCCTACACCCGCTACATCCAGGGGGCGCTGGTCAATCCCAACATCGTCGGCGCCCACTACTTCCAGTTCCGCGACCAGCCGCCGACCGGCCGCTGGGACGGCGAAGGCTACCAGATC
>CAZRFG010000387.1:0-3233 GCA_964599205.1 uncultured Victivallaceae bacterium | reverse complement strand
CGGCTGCCGACCTCGCTCCCGCAGATTTGCGTCGGCTCCGCCGACTTCGGGGGGAGCGCTATCGCTTAGCTTCGCTCGCTTTTGAGCGAGCGACCAGCGCTTTTCGCGCGCTGGACTGCGACTCCGTGCGACGGAGGGCGGGATTGGCGCTTCGCGCTTTTTTTTTATTTTTTTTGGGACGGCGGCCCTTTTTTACATTCGCTCGACCACGGCTTTGGCAAAGCCCGAGCACGACACTTCTTTCGCCCCATCCATCTGGCGCGCAAAGTCGTAGGTCACCACCCGGTCGGTAATTGCCCGCTCAATCCCCGCCATCACCAAGTCCGCCGCTTCCGCAAATCCCAAATGCCGCAACAACATCTCACCCGACAACGCCAGCGAAGACGGATTCACTTTGTCCAGATTCGCATACTTGGGCGCCGTCCCATGCGTCGCTTCAAAAATCGCATGCCCGCTCAAATAGTTGATGTTCGCCCCCGGCGCAATCCCGATCCCGCCGACACACGCCGCCAAGGCGTCGGAAACATAGTCGCCATTGAGATTCGGCGTCGCCACCACATCATATTCATCCGGCCGCAACAGAATCTGCTGCAAAAAGGCATCGCAAATACAGTCCTTCACCAAGAGTTTCCCCGCCGGCACCACCCCGTCCGTCAAGTCGGGATACGCCACCGCCACATCCGCAAACTCCCGGCGCACCAAGTCGTACCCCCAGTTCTTGAACCCGCCCTCGGTGAACTTCATGATGTTCCCCTTGTGCACCAGCGTCACATTGCGGCGCTTGTTCTCCAGCGCATACCGGATCGCCGCCCGGATCAACCGCTCCGAACCCTCCTTCGACATCGGCTTGATCCCGATGCTCGAGCTCTCCGGGAAACGGATCTTCTTCACCCCCATCTCGTTCTGGAGGAATTCGATCACTTTTTTGACTTCCGGCGTCCCCGCGTTCCACTCGATCCCGGCGTAAATATCCTCGGTGTTCTCCCGGAATACCACCATGTCGGTCTTCTCCGGCGCTTTGACCGGCGAAGGCACCCCGTTGAAGTAACGCACCGGACGCAGACAGACGTACAAATCGAGAATCTGCCGCAGCGCCACATTGAGCGAACGGATCCCGCCCCCCACCGGCGTGGTCAGCGGCCCCTTGATCGCAATCAGGTACTCGCGCACCGCTTCAATGGTTTCCTCCGGCAGCCAGACCTCTTTCTGGTAGACCGCGTTGGCCTTTTCCCCGGCGTAAATTTCCATCCAAGCGATCTCTTTGCGATTGCCGTACGCCTTTTTCATCGCATTCTGCCAGATGTGCATGCTCGCCGCGGTGATGTCCGCGCCGATCCCGTCGCCCTCGATATAGGCCACGATCGGACGGTCGGGAACTTGCAGGACCCCCTGCGCGTTGACGGTGATTTTGTCGCCGGCCGGAACTTTGATTTTGTCAAATGCCATCTTTGGAATTTCCTGTGCTGAATGTGATCGCTCCGGCCAGGCTTCGCGCCGCCGGAATGTTTGCTTTGGCCATACTATACAGTCTTTTTCGACTTTTGGCAATCAGGCCTTTTCGGTTTCTTTCGGCTTTGACCGCCATTTGTTCTGCGGGCGTTCGCTCTGATGCGGTTTGGCCTTGAGCCGGTAGTGATGCGGCCCGAGAAGTTCGTCCAGGCCCGTCAGCAGTTCCGGCGTCACCACCACCGAGCCACCCCGGCGGAGTTCGACGAAGATCACCGTGTCGTCCTTGTCCACCACGCAGAGCACCGTTTTGACCGTCCCCGGATTGCGCCGGCAGAGCGCCGACACCGCCTCCAGTTTCGCGCGGTCAAGCTCGGTCTCTAGGAGGTGGATATGCAGTTCCTCGGTGTAAAAAGTCGGCGCGTCCAATAGATTCATGATCTTTTCGACAATGATCCGCGGCCGCTCGGAGTCGTCTTTTTTGCTCACCGAGGCCTCGATCAGGAGCGGCATCCCCGGCTTCAGCACCAGGCCCGACGCGTTCATCGCGGTCAGCGATCGCTCGTAGATCATGCATTCGACCGTGCTGTTGAGGTCTTCGAGCATCAAAACCCCCATCGGCTTGCCGCTCGCCTTGGCGAATTTCTGGGTATACGCTCCCACCATCCCGGCCAGGCGCACCGAGGAGTTGTCGGCGGCGCTGTCGATCTCCCGCAGCGGCAGCGACGAATAGGCCCGCACCAGTTCGCTGAAGGCGTCAAGCGGATGCCCGGTAACGTAGAAGCCGAGGAGTTCCTTTTCGTTGTCGAGAATCTCCTGCGCCGAGAATTCCGGAATGTCCGGGATCGGGACGGTGCAACTCTCCTCGACTTCGCCCGCGTCGAGCATGTCGAAGAGCGACGCCTGGCCCCGCGCCAAATCGGCGGCGCGCGACGCCGAAAACTTCAGCATCGGTTCGGATATCGCGAGGATCTGCGACCGGCGCAAGCCGAGGCTGTCAAAGGCTCCGGCCCGGGTCAGGTGCTCCATCATCCGCGAATTCATCGCGCTGCCGCAGCGCTCGCAGAAATTGCGGAAGTCTTTGAACTTGCCGTCGCTGCGGCGCGACTCGATGATCTTGCCCGCCGCCCCTTCGCCGACCCCCTTGATCGCGCCGAGGCCGAAACGGATGGTGTCGCCGTCGACCCCAAAGGCGATCAGGCTGCTGTTGACGTCCGGCGGCAGGATCTTGATCCCCATTTCGCGGCAGGCGGTGATCAGAAAGGCGATCTCCTCGGCGTTGGTAATTTCACTGGTCAGCACCGCCGCCATGAATTCGACCGGGTAGTTGGCCTTGAGATAAGCGGTCTGGTAGGAGACGACCGCGTAGGCGGCGCTGTGGGATTTGTTGAAGCCGTAACCGGCGAACATCTCGATCTTGTTCCAGATGGTGTCGGCGAGGTCGGCGGAGATGTTGTTGGTCTTGGCGCAGCCCTCGACGAATTTGGCTTTCTGCTGGGCCAGCACGTCGACCTTCTTTTTGCCGATCGCCCGGCGGAGGATGTCGGCCCCGCCCAGCGAAAAGCCGGCGAGCACCTGAACCACCTGCATGATCTGCTCCTGATAGAGCATGATGCCGTAGGTTTCGGAGAGATACTGCTCCATTTTCGGATGGTCGTAGATGATCGGCTCCTCGCCCTTTTTGCGGCGGACGAATTCCGGGATGAACTGCATCGGGCCGGGCCGGTAGATCGCGAGCAAAGCGATGATGTGCTCGATCGTCTCCACCCCGAACTGGCGGCAGAGAT
>CAZRFG010000386.1:0-3257 GCA_964599205.1 uncultured Victivallaceae bacterium | reverse complement strand
GGCGAGAAGTTCGCGGGTGATTCAGAAATTCGCCTTTGGCGACCGGCCGGTTTCCGCGACCCGCGATCCCGACGGGGCCAATCTGCGGACGCTGTACAGTTACTACACCACCGCCACCCCGACCGGCAGTTACGGACGGATCAAGAGCGTGAGCTACCCGGACGGCAGCTGGGCAAGCTATCAATACGACGACGCCGGGCGGGTAACCGTGGAGCTCCGCCCGTGGCTGAACAGCGCGTTCGGTTCGGACGCGGCGCAGTGCCGGGCGATTTATTACTCCTACGCGCCGCTGGACAGCCGCGACGCAGTGCGTCCGACCGACGCGCGGCCACGGACAGTGGAGGAAAAAATCCTCGGGATCACGGTGAAGAAGGGCTTTCAGGCATTCTATTTCGACAACGACGAATATGTGACGATCCACGAACTGGCGACCGCGCCGAACGCCGTTTTCGGAGCGGCGGACAACCTTCGAACCGAGAAGCGTTATTATGCCAAAGGCGAATGCACTTCGCCGAGTGCGGGACGACCGCACACCATCCGTTACCCGGACGGAACGCAGGAAACCTTCACGTTTGAATACGGCAACTACACGGTCAACGCCGACCCGGCGCAGAACAGTTTCACCGCCAATAGCGCCGGCAGCGCATTGCGCACGACGTTCACGCAGGGCACCGCGGCCAGTCCGGCCGGGCTCGCCCTTCAAACAACACAGCAGAAAACCATTTATGATGCCATCGGGCGGACGGCCTATGTCGAAGATTACGTTTACACCGGCAGCGGCTATTCGCGTTGTGCGTGGCAGGCGAACGCCTTCGACGAGCTGGGCCGCAAGATTGCGAGCCGGAAGTCGAACGGCGAACTTTACGAAGCGACCTGGAGCTGCTGCAATCTGGCTTCGGAAACCCTGCCGGACGGGACGCAGTACACCTATACCTACGATGCGCTGAAGCGGTTGATTGCGAAAACCAAACTCGGGGTCAGCCCGCAGCCCGATCTGGTGACCAGCTACACCTACGACGCCGCGGGGCGGCGTCTGACGACCACGGTGACCGGCGGAGCTTTGAGCATGACGTCAAGCAATACCTACAATGAGGCCGGACAGCTGGTCTCCAGCACGGATTTCGCGGGCCGGACGACGACCTACAGCTACCTTGCCGGGGTCAACACCGGCACTCACCGCCGGGGCGAGACCACGACCGCCACCGGACCGGACGGCGCGACCACGGTGACCGAAACCTGCTGCGACGGCCAAACCAACGCCGCCACCGGCACCGCTCAGGTGGCGCAATACTTCACCTACGGCGTGGAAACCAACGGCCAGAGCTGGACCCGGATTGCGACCGCCGTCGCCGACGGTCCGCGCTGGCGGAAAAGCATCACCGGCTTCGGCGGCCGGGCGCTTAAGCAGGAGCAATCCGGCTACAACGGCACGATCATGGCCGAATATGTCTACAATGACAAGAATCAGGTGGTGAAGCAGACTAAAACCGGCACGGCCGATTTGCTGCTTGCTTACGACGCACTCGGGCGGCAGGTCCGCGCCGGAGCCGATCTGGATGGCAACGGCACGCTGGATTTGACCGGCAACGATCCGGTTTTCGATACCGAATACGCCTTCGAGCAGGACGCCGGAAACAGTTGGTGGCAAACCACGGTGCAGAAGACCTATGCCGCGACCGGCAGCGCCACGCCGACGACATTCAAAACCGAAAAACAACGATTGAGCGGCTTCGCCGCCAACGTGCTGGCCGAAAGTCAAACCATCGATAACTACGGCAATGTAACCACCGCGACCACCACCCTCGACCGGGCCAACAAGACGGTGACGGCAAGCAGACTCTCCCCGGCTTCGACCGTGGCGGAACAAGAGGTGAAGGTCAACGGCCTTGTGACTTCCACCCGCAGCGCGAGCAATCTCACCACCACCTACAGCTACAACGGTCTGGAGATGCCGGTCGGCGTGACCGATCCCAGGACCGGCACGACCGCAATCGCCTACCATGACGCTGACGGCAAGAAGGGGTTGAAAGCGAGTATTACCGATCCGGCGAACCATGTGACCGCGTTCGACGATTCCGGCAACGACATCTATGATGCCGGTTTCGGCGGCTTCAGCCAGAGCGCTGCCGCCCAGAACGGCCTCTGCCTCTTCCGCGACCGCAGGGGGCGCGACATCTATCGCCCCGCTCAGGCGGCGACAGCGGGCGGCAACAACTATCACGGCGGCACCTCGCTGGCGATCTTCCTTGATGACGGCGGCGAAGATGATCAATATGTCAAACGCGGCAACAATACCGTGGAGTCGGGCCCGGCCAACTATCTCTTCATCGACCGGTAAAATAAAAAAAGCCGGACAACTTTTCAGGGTGCGCTCGAAAGTTGCCCGGCTTTTTTCTGCCGTATTTTTTACCAGACGCCGGTTTCCCACTCCAAGTTGCTGCGGAAAACATTGCCTTGGATCGAAACATTCAACACCGGCTTACTGTTGGCCAGCATGTGCCAGAAACAACGCACCAGCGGGAAGTAACTCTGCCACTGCTGGTAGTTGACGTCGCGGCGGTCCCGGTTTTTAATTTGATGCCAGGTTAAAGGCGCGCCTTTCCATGAACACGGCGAACCGGTGAACTCATAGAAATAACTGATTTTCTCGACCCGTTCGTACCCTTCCGTACTATTGGTGCTGTAGGTATTGCCAGGGCGGTCGTAGGCTTCGCTGTAGTTACCCATCGGGTGCATAATCCATGTTTCGGGCGTTTTTCCGACATTGCCGTCGGCCCGGCATTGCAGTGCGTTGGCGCCGGGAAAATAATCCGGCACTAAGGCGGAAAGCCAAAGCGGATATTCTTCTTTATTGGAGTCTGCGTAGAGCTGGATCATCAAGCCCTGCTGCCGCAGATTGTTGACGCAATTGATTTCGATCGCCTGATGCCGCGCCTTACTCAGCGCCGGAAGCAGCATCGCGGCCAGAATCGCAATGATGGCGATCACCACCAGGAGTTCGATCAAAGTAAAACAAGGAAACCGCCCGGGGCCGGTTTGCCCGTGCGCTGATTGCTTCATTTCCAATTCTCCTTCAAGTAGCCCAAAGGGTTACGTTATCTACGATTGCGTATGTTCCGAATCAAGTCCGTGCCGGGTCTTTTCCCAGTAATAAGGTTTGTAAAGCAGCTGGACCGCCCCTTTCCACGCCGCCAGCGAAATCAAAACCCAGTACAGCGGCAGCAAGAGCGCCGTCGGCAATAAATCGTAATAACGCC
>CAZRFG010000385.1:0-3270 GCA_964599205.1 uncultured Victivallaceae bacterium | reverse complement strand
AAGTCATTTCGACGTGGTTCGAAAATGGATTTTTTGCAGATTTCGAGCGCCTGGAATGCCTTTGGGGATCGGCGTTGCCGGAGAAAAAAACGGCCGGAAAAATCCGGCCGTTCGGCAAGGTGAGAGGAGTTCGCCCCGCCGTCAATCCGGCGGGGGGAAGCGGAGTCTTTTTTATAATTCGGCGACCAGTTTCCCCGCCGCGTCGTATTTGGCGCCAAAGGTGCGCTTATCGGACTTGAGCCCGGCGAGTTCCGCGATTTCCCCCGGCTTGCCGGTGGCGAAGCCGACTACCGTCCGGGAGCCGTCTTTGAAGCGGAGTTCGACGCCGGCCGCGTTGACGCCGGTGATCCGCTTGACCTCGGAAAGTTTCGCCTCTTCGCCGGTCCGGCCGGGGAGGAGGACGGTGATCAAGTCGGAGGACTTGACCGCCTCCGGCTCGGAGGCGACGCAGTGCCACTGCTCCGGCCACACCGTGGCGGCATCCTTGCGCCCGCGGGCATTCTCGGTCGGCACCGGGAATTTGTCAAAGGAATTGAACTTCCACGGCTTGTCGCCGAGGAAACGGACTTCGAGGAAGGCCTTCGGCATTTTGATCACGACCTTTTGCCCCGCCTGGTCGACTGTGCCGGGGTTGACCGCGTGCATGTTGTACTCAAACACATGGGGCTCCTTGGCCGAATTCTCGTCGCGGATGACGAAAATCCCGGGCCGGACGTGAACCACAGTGCGGATCGAGCGGTCGAGTTCGCGGTACGCCTTTGACGCATCGCCGACCGCGAGGTCGAAGTCCTTGCCCGACTTGTATTCGGTGATCCTGCCGGCGGCTTCGGGACTGCGGAACTGGCCTTTGCCGCCGTCAAAGGTGATGCCCCAGCGCGCCTTGGTCTGCTGCATCCAGTCTTTGTGATGCGGCGAGCCGTAGTAGTCGTAGTGGCCGCTCGAAATCGCCAGCGGTTCGCCGTAGGCTTCGAGCATGATGCAGTTCTGCGACTGGTGGTGATGCGACATCGTCCCCATCGGGTTGGACTGAAAGAGCAAGCCAACGTCGTTGTCGAAGTTCCCCATGTCGGTCCGCAGCGCAACGAAGCCGATGCCGGGGAAGAACCGCGCCGGGGGAAGTTTGCCGAGGTCGGGCTTGCCGAGCTTGTCGTATTCGGGCAGGATGTTGGTGATGTTGTTCCAGCGATCGAGTTTGAGGTCGAGCGCCGGAGCGATAAAGTCGGGATTCTTGCTGTACGCCGCGAAGTCGCGCAGCGTCACCGCCTGCGAGCGCGGGTCGGAGGCGTCGCCGAAAGAGCCCTGCTTCGACATCCCCGGCCAGCCGTAGAGGGGATAATAGGGGGTGTTCTGCCAGAACGGCTTGCGCCCGGCGTCGACCCCGCTCGCGGTCTTGAGGTCGTTGACGAATTTCAGCGCGTTGATGACGTAATACGACCAGTAGCCGGGCCCTTCATTCCAGCCGCCGTCGGCCTCGGCCCAGACCGGGAAGTGGGCCCAGAACATTTTGACGCCGTACTCGTAGGCGTCGTAGACTTCGGGGTGCTCGGGGTACATCGCCATCGCGGCGGTGGCCATGTAGACGACGAAGCTGTTGGCGTGGCTTTCGTAGGGATTGTTGTCCATCGGCTTCTTGCGCAAATAGTCGAAATTCTGCTGAATCCGGGCCAGGATCGACTTCTCGACCGCCGCCCGTTCGGCCGGGGTGTAGAGGTCGTAGGTCCAGTCGTAGGCCCACATCCCCTGCGACATGATGCTGCGCGCGGGTTCGTCGTTGTGGAAAAGCGAAGTCGAGCCGTCCGGATTCCAGCCGAAGAAATGGAGCACCCGGCGTTTGGCTTCGTTGCCGTATTTGACGTCGCCGGTGAGCAAGTACAGCAGCGCAAAGGTCTCCATCCGCCCCATGTCCGGGCGGCGGGTCGAGTAGATCATGGTGTAAACCGAGTTGCGGGTGGGGTCGCCGGCGGGCGGCAGGAACGGGGGTTCGCTGATCAGTTCCTTGCCGATATGGGACTCCATCGTCTTGGCGAGTTTCTGGGTGAACTCCTTGAGGTCGCCGTTTTGGGCGCGCTGACGAAGCTTCGGGAGCTGGTCGGCGGTGATCGAGATTCGGGGATGGGTCTTGGGGAGGTTCCGGGTCAGCTCATCTTTGGTCGGAAAGGGGAATTCGGGAATTCCGGCGGGAACTTCGAAGCTGCGGACTTTGCTCCAGCTCACCTTGCCGTCTTTTTCGAGGCCGTAGCGCCAGAACCATTTGCCGACGGCGAGCGGTTTGGTCGGAATTTCGGTGTGGTAGACCAGTCCTTTGAGCCGGATGGTCCCGTCGCTTTGGAAGGAGGGATCCTGCGAATATTCGAGCGCATACTTGAATGCGCCGCCGGGTTTCCAGCCGTTGACCGGCATCCAGCAGAAGGGGGTCGGGTTGAGTTCGAGTTTGCCGCCGTCGGCGGGGGAGTAGGGCACGCTCTGGCGGTAGGGGACTTCGCGGTCGATGCCGAGCGACTGATCGTTCGCCGGGAGGTCGCCGGCGGGTTCGAGGACGACGTCGTCGATCCGGACGCTGCCGGTGTCGGGCTTGTTGACGCCGGGGCCGAAGTAGATGCCGAGGATGGTCACGTCGGGGGTGATTTTGGAGATGACGAACTGATAGCTTTGCCACTCGCCGTTGCCGACGGCGGATTTGCCTTCTCCCTTGATGAATTTAAAGGATTTCATATCGGTGCCGGAGCCGAGTTGGGCGCCGTAGCGCAAGGATTGGCCCTGGGGGGCTTTGGCTTTGAAGCTCAGCTTCAGGGGTTCGGCTTTTTTGACTTCGACGAATTGAAGCATATAGGGGCCGTCGTCGGTCCATTTGTCGGAAATTCGGGCGGAGCGTTTGCCGGAAGCGGCGTCCTGGTCGTCGAGAACGACGATGGAGGCGAAATCTTCGCCGGAGAGTTTGTTGTAGACGCCCCAGGTTTTCCAGTCGGGGGTGTTCTCTTCGAACCCCGGATTTTTGAGCATGTTTTCCGCGGTTGCCGACAGGGCCGGCAGGGCTGCCGCTATCATGAGAAAATGCCGTATCTTCATGTCGCAGGTCCTTTCGGGTTTGAGAGTGTGGGTAACAATGTAGCGCGATTGGGGCCGGAAGGCAATAGCACAAAACAACGATTGTTAGCACTTTCGGAAGAAAGGGAGGGAACAGGGGCTAATTCCCCCCGGTCAAGGGAGCGTCCCTAGTACTCCGGTCAAGGGCCGCGCCCTTGCGCAGAGTCAAGAGGGCGCGGAGCCCTC
>CAZRFG010000384.1:0-3288 GCA_964599205.1 uncultured Victivallaceae bacterium | reverse complement strand
AACTGCATTTCACCCAGTCAAGTTTTTTCACAAAGCATGGTTCGATTACAAACTTTTTTAAACCGGGTGTTGCGGTCTGCGGCTCTTGCGCGAAGACCCGCGTGTGCTGCTCTGCGATGATCCGGGGTGTCACTTCTGCCATGCCTTCTGAAGCATACTCGTGGCGACGGAATGATTGAGCGGAACTCCATTTCTCCGGTGCTGCGCGCCGGTGCGCTTCTCCCAAAATCCTAGTACGACGTAAGATAGCTGATAATGACAATAAAAGACATTGATCGATGAGTAGGGGGATTGGAGCCCATGGGAACTACTTCCGGCCAGTCGAAAAAATCAAAAGATTTTTCCCCTTCCAATGGATAAAACAACAGCCATCCATCTTAAATTGGACGGCGGATTGGTAGATGAATTTAGAAAAATAAAAAAAGTTCAATTTTTTTAGATACGTTTTTTTGCACAGATGTTTTCAAAAATTACGCTCCCTATTGGGGCAAGAGGCAGTATGACCCTAAACTGGATCGATTGGATTATTGTCATCGTACCGATACTGTTTGTACTATGGACGGGATATTACAGCCGACGTTATCTGCGGGATGTCACGGACTTCCTTTCGGCCGGGCGGGTTTGCGGGCGGTATGTGATTTCGGTCGGCGACATTGCGGCGGCGCTGTCGATCCTCGGGTTGGTGGCCTATGTCGAGGTCCATTATAAAACCGGGTTTGCACTGGCCTTCTGGAACATGATCCTGCTGCCGATCGGGGTGGTGATGGGACTCTTCGGTTACTGCACCTACCGGTTCCGGGAAACCAAGGCGCAGAGTCTGGGGCAGTTCCTCGAAATGCGCTACAGCCGGAAATTCCGAATCTTCGCGGCGGCGCTGCGCAGCCTGTCGGAAATGCTGGCCAACATGATCATGCCGGCGCTGGCGGCGCGCTTTTTCATCTATTTTCTGGACCTGCCGAAAACGCTGCCTGTTGCCGGATGGAACGTTTCAACCTTCAATCTCCTGATGGTGCTGATTCTGGTGGCGGCGATCTCGATCATCTGCATGGGCGGCACGCTGTCGATCATCGTCACCGATACCGTACAGGGCTTCCTCTGCTATCCGCTGCTGGTGCTGTTCGTCATCTTCATCCTGGTCAAATTCTCGTGGTCGAAGGAAATCATGACGGTGATGATCGACCGGGGCGACGGGGAAAGTTTTCTGAATCCCTACGATATTTCCAAGCTCCAGGACTTCAACATCTTTTTCCTGCTCGTGACCGTGATGGCGACCTTCCTGCATCGGGCCAGTTGGATCGGCTGCGGCGGCAGCACCAATGCGGCGCGGTCGCCGCACGAACAGAAGATGGCCGGATTGCTCGGCACCTGGCGGGGGTCCCTGGGAACGGTCTTCTATCTGCTGATCGCAGTGTCGATCCTGACCGTGATGAATCACCGTGATTTTGCCGGGACGGCGCAGAAAATCCGACGGGACATGAGTTCCCGGATTGCCGAGGAAGTCGTTGAAAATCCCCAGGTGCGGACCAGGCTCAACGCCAGCCTCGCGGCGCTGCCGCCGCAGATTCATACGCCGGGCGTCGACCAACCGCTTACCGACAAGCGCAACCTCGATACCGTTTATCTCGATGCGGCGCACCAGACGCTCAAGGCCGAAGTCGGGGAACAGGGCAATGTGCTCTTTCAGGAATTCCGCACCCTCTACTACCAGCTGATGCTGCCGGTGGCGATCCGCAATATTCTGCCCACCGGGATGCTCGGACTTTTCTGCGTGCTGATGATCCTGCTGATGGTTTCGACCGACACCGGGCGGATTTTCAGCGCGACGCTGACCCTGAGCCAGGACGTGGTGCTGCCATTGCGCAAAAAGCCCTTCACGCCGCGGCAGCACATGTGGCTGCTGCGCTGGGTGGCGATCGGCATCGGAGTATTCTTCTTCATCGGGTCGAGCTGCATGGCGCAGCTGGATTACATCAATCTGTTCGTGACGCTGATGACGATCATGTGGATGGGCGGCTGCGGACCGGTGATGATTTTCGGGCTTTACAGCCGGTTCGGCACGACGGCGGGGGCCTGGACCAGTCTGTTGACCGGCATGGGCATGGCTTTCGCCGGCATGGGGGTGCAGCGCAACTGGGCCGACTATGTTTATCCCTGGCTCGACCGGACCGGATGGGTGGACGCGGTCGGCAACTTTCTGACCACGGTTTCCGCGCCGTTCAATCCTTATATCGTGTGGGAAATGAACCCGGTCAAATGCCCGATCAACAGTTATGAATGGTATTTCATCACGATGGTCGTAACCCTGTTCCTCTACTGCGCGATTTCCTGGCTGACCTGCAAGGAACCGTACAATCTGGAACGGATGCTCCATCGCGGCAAGTATTCGATCGACGGCGAACGGCAGGTCAAGACCGCGTGGACCTGGCAGAATCTCTATGCCAAACTGATCGGCATCACCCCGGAATATACGACGGGAGATAAAATCATCGCATGGTCGTTTTTCGGTTATTCGATCGTCTACCAGTTCTTTTTCGCCTTTATCGTGGTGGTGGTCTGGAATATTTTCGATCCCTGGCCGATCGCCTGGTGGGGCTATTACTTCCTGGTCACGGCGCTGATCGTGCCCGGCATTATGGCGGCGATCACCGCGGTCTGGTTCGGCATCGGTGGCGTCATCGACCTGATCAGAATGTTCCGCGACCTGGAAGCGCGCGTATTGAATCCGCTCGATGACGGACGCGTCGAAGGGAATGTATCGCTGGCCGACCGGGCCGAATTCGCCCACATTGAAGAAGAAAAATCTGATTCCGACCGGAAAAAGGAGTAACGCGAAAATGCTGACGCCACTTGAAGGTCCCTGGCTCGAATCCGGAGAAACGCTGTTGTGTTTCGGCGACAGCCTGACCGCCGCCGACCCCGGCTATGTCAGCGAACTGGCCGCCCGGCTGGAACCGCAGGGCATCCAGGTCGTCAATTCCGGCCGCGGCGGCGATAAGACCACCTGGGGATTGACCCGGTGGGAGCGCGACGTCATCGATCGCAAACCCGACGCGGTCAGCATTTTCCTCGGCGCCAACGACGCCGCGGTGGGACGCGGCGTCTGGGCCGATGAACCGCGCGGCGAGCCGGAGGCTTACAAGTGCAATCTGCTCTGGATGGTGCATCTGGCGCGGTTGCTCGGCGGCATCCGCAAATTCAGCATCGCCACGCCGCTGTGGCGGTTTGAAGGCGACACTTACGATATGCACGGCGACATTCTCCTGCCTTACCGGCTGATGGCCCGCGAGG
>CAZRFG010000383.1:0-3294 GCA_964599205.1 uncultured Victivallaceae bacterium | reverse complement strand
TCTGGTGCGGATGATACTCGCCGCTCTCGATCAACGCAGTCAGTTCATTGGTCAATATTTCGCATTTGGTGCCGTTCGTTTCCGCCATGACGCCTCCCGAAACCATGTTGATTTGCTTTTAAACCATGTCGACATGGTTTTATTATAGCAAAAAAAACCGTCTCTGTCAAGACAGTTCTGAAAAAAAGAGGAAAAATATTTTTCCGCGTCCGTCCCGGCGGTCAGAATTCAAGCCGCCGGCCGGGGTGGATGGCGAGTCCGATGTATTCGTCGAGGCCGTGGCGGCCGTTGTACCAGAGCATCCACTGCTCGAGTTCGGGATTCCACAGCACCGCGGGCTTGTAGCAGGCGGAGCCATCCCACCGGCCGGGATCGGGGGAGAGGATCGGGTTGCCCGCCGCCCGCTCCCAGCGGGTCAGACCGTCGGGGGACTTCGCCATGCAGATGCGGGCCGTATCGATATTCTGATATCCGATGTAGAACATCAAATACCCGTAATCGTCGGTCGGAATGATGTCGCAGGCCCCGACCCGGTCACAGTCGTAAGGCTGGTCGCCGTGAACGAAAACCGGGTTGAGCGGACTCTTGCGCCAGGCGACGCCGTCGGCGCTCTCGGCGTATCCGAGGCTGTTGGGTTCGTAGGTCTCGCCCCCGGCGTACCACATCCGGAACATTTTCCGGGCGGGGTCGAAAAGGACGCAGGGGTTGTACACGCTTTCCTTTTCCCACGGCAGTTCGGGGATCATCACCGGGAGGTCGCCGCCCCGCTCAAAGGGGCCGCCGTCGCGGCTCACCGCATAGCCGATCCGGCTGTAGCCGCGCGCCTGCCCGGCGTACCAGAGGTGGCGGATGGAACTTTGTTGAACCACATAGCCGCGGTTGATATCGTCTTCCCAGCCGCTCTCCGGCCGGGGCTTGAGGATGATTTCGGGTTCGCCCCAGTGAATGCCGTCGCGACTGGTGACCGCCGCCAGCGACCGCCGCGGCCGCCACGAGAAGTACATGGTGTAAATGCCGTCCGCATAGAGCACCTGAACATCGAAACAGGTGCCCATCGCCGGACCGCCGAGGACCGGATTGGCTGGGTGTTTTTGCCAGCCGCCCCGCGCTGGAGGATAGCTTTCGCTCATGATCGGATCTCCTTTGCCATTACTATAATGCCGGCTTTGCCGCCGTCAAGGAGACTGTCAATCACAAAAAGAGGACAATTAAGACATCGGGCAGGATTTACCTGTGATCGTTTTTTTTGCAGCTTTTCGCTTGCCCGGCGGCGGTGAAAATTCCCCGATCGCGCGCTGGAGCGATTCCCCGCGGCGGCCACTTTGTCGCTTTTGGGGAGTCGTCTTCGCGTCTCTTTCCGACTGCAGGGCAAAGGCGATTAAACACGCGTTACGGTTTGGTCGGAGACGGCGCGAGCTGATCGAGGTGCGCCTTGAGTTCCGGCGACATCGGCGGTGGGGTTTTGACCGGGTACCAGTCCTGAGTGGCGAGGAAGTCGCGGATTTCCTGATTTTCAGTGACCACGCCATGGTATTCACGAACCACGTCGGCGAGGTTCTGAGCGACCGACCGGTCAAAAGGTTTGACTCCGGCCCAATGCGCTTCGACCCGGCTCCGCTGTTCGGGGGAGAGATTTTCGAGTTGGGCGGCGGTTTTTTCCGGATTGGCTTCGCGTTCCGCTTTGCGTTTCAGCTCCTTTTCGAATTCGGTGCGGACTTTGTCCAGCAGCGCGTCGAATTTGGCGGGGGTGTCGGGAATCGCCGGGAAAAGGTAACTCACCGTAATTTCCGGGCCGGGTTCAAAGGGGGCGTATTCGAGCTTGAGATAAGGATCGCCGTTTTTCATCGCAAGTTCCTGCCAACCGTCGGCGGGTTTCAGCACCCGGACGAAACGACCGGCGAACATCGCGGAGGGGTCGCGCCGCACCGGGTCCTTTTTGCGTTCGAGTTCCATTTTTTCAAGCCGTTCGGCTTGCTCAATCTTGCCCTCGCGGCGGAGTTTAGCGGCCATTTCCCGGGCGCCCGCCCGCCAGTTTTCGGTCTCGCGATCGCGCTTGGCCAGATATTCGGCGGTGATTTCAAACGGTCCGCGCCGGGCGAGATAGGCTTCAAAGGGCTTGGAATACAGCACGAATTCCGCCTTTTCGATTTTTCCCGCCCAGCAGTTGCCGGTTTCGGTGACGTAGCCGAACTGCTCGATCAAACCATAGCCCATTGGTTCGAAATATTGGACCGGAAAGGTTTTGTCATCGCGGTCCGGCCTCTTTTTGAGCGAGCCGAGTCCCATGCGGCCGCCCATGGTGTAACTCACCACGAGCTTGATCTCCTCATGCGGGGCGAACTTCATCTGCCAGAGGAAGATTTTGCGGAATTTCCGCTCCTTGTCGCCGACTTCGAAGCGGACCGGATAGGTTTCGCGGGCGGTGCCGGCGATGAAGTTGTAGCGGCTGACGATGGCGATCTGATCGTACTCTTCCGACGTTTTTTTGAACGCGATCATTTCCGACTGGAGCGGGAAACCGACCTGAACCGACAGCTCCCGGTCGGATTGGTTCCGGAGTTGAAACGTGCAGTGATAGCGCATGTAGTCGAGCCCCGCCGTGCCGCCGTCCACCGGGAACGGGGCGCGCATCAAGGTCATTTCAACCTTTTCCGAGACCATCCGGATATCGGCGCTCTTGCCGAGCGTCAGGTTGCCGCCGATGCCGGCGAAAATGCCGGCGTTGGCGAAGAGCGAAAACGATGAAGCGAGGATGAGGGCGATTGTCGGGGCTTTTTTCATGGCTTCTTCTGCTCCAATGATTTCGGTGGATAAAAGCGGATGACGGCGTGATCGTTCCATATTTCCAGACTGCCGCCGATGCCGAGTTGGGCCAGGAAAAATTCGGGCCGGGCGGGGTCGAGCTCGACGGTTTCGATTCCACCGGGGATATCGAGCGTGGTCAGGATGGTTTTCCGGTCGGGGGTCAAGAGCTCGATCCGGCCGAATTTGAAGTTGACGTGGGGATTGGACATTTCGTGACCCTGTCGCAGAAGTTGCCGCTGTTCGGGAGAGAGTTCGGCTTCGCGATCAAGTTTGATTACCGCTTCGGGTGGAACCGGCTTGCCGACCCGGCGGGGGAAGTCAGTGCTGAACAAATAGGTTGCCGTGACGCGGGGAAACCACCACCCTTGGCGGCTGGTTAGCACGGGGCCTTCACCGATCCGCAATTCGGCAGGGAATTTCGACTTCGGTTCGGCGATCAGCAAGCGGTCGCCGTCGCGGCGGCAAGGCGAACTCCAGATGGTCTCGTCG
>CAZRFG010000382.1:0-3300 GCA_964599205.1 uncultured Victivallaceae bacterium | reverse complement strand
TTGCCGTTGATCACCAGCCCGTCATCCCCGGTCGCCGGCACCGCCCGCAAATTGCGGTAGTCCGGCAGCGGCTTCGCCTCCGATTTGCCGAAGGTAAACTGATAACGCCCCGGCCGGTCCGCCACCACAAAGAGCGTGTTGTCGTCCTTTTTCACCTCGCCCTTGCCCAGCACGGCGTCGCCCGCCTTGACCTGCCACTCGCCCGCCGCCAAGTCGGTCAGCAGCAACTGCGTCCCCGCCGCCTTGACCTCGACCGTCAGCGCCTGGTCGATCAGGCCCGGCTTGGTGCCGAACGTCACCAGCGTCTTGCCGAAGGCCGCGCCGACGTAATTCGCCCCCTCGACCTTCTCCACTTTGAAGTTGTCGGCCTTGCCGATCGGCATCACCGTCAAAAAGAGGTCTTCCAGCGCCGGCTTGACCGGGGTGATCTCGGTCCGCCACGGATTCGCCGAAATATCCAGCTCGACCGGCGCTTTGAAGGTCTTGCCGTTGAAAGTCAAGGCATCCACCGCCTCAACCTTGCGGTTCGCCTTTTCCGGCAGCAGCGGGATGATCGCCATCTCGCCGTCGTAGCCGCTTTCTTTCAGCGTCACCTTGACCGCGTCCGCCTTCACCTCCGGCTTGCGGTAGGAATTGAAAATCCAGCTCTTGCGGAACTCCGGCTTGGTCGAAACCACCCGGTCGAACACCACCAGCACCCCCGGCAGCGCCGCGTTGTTGGTGTTGAAGTAGGCGAAGCTTCTGGTGTAATCCTTGACCCGGTAGGCGTAGAACTTCGAGAGGTCGCACTTGAGGTAGCTGTAGAGCGGCAGCATCGCGTCCGGTCCGATGGCGTGGGCGGTGGTCTGGCCCATCCGGTAGCCCTTTGCCTCGATCATCCGCTGGTTTTCCGGCTCGCCGACGTTGTTGGGGGCGATCTGGCCGCCGTCATTGTGGAAACGCTCGGCGCGCTTTTCGGCGGGGTCGTAGACCAGCATCAGGTTGTGCGAAATCGACTGCTTGTTGTAGCTCCAGTCGTACGGCGTCCCGTAGCCCTTGTACTGGCCGGGATCGGCGGCGAGCAGGCCGCGATGGTAGATCAGGAACGAACCCGCGTCCATGTGGTGGTGATTGTTGTACTGAACCCCCGCCCCCTTCATCTCCACCACCACCGGATCGGCGGCGCGGCCGAAGCCCCAGCCGCTGCGCGCGATCATCGCCGGCAGCGGGTAGGGGAAATAGTGCGACAGCGGCAAGTCGTCGAACTTCATATTGACCGGCAGCGCGGGGTCGTTCATCAAGAGGAAGGTCACCGGATCGCCGAGCGCGTAATTGGCCCCCTGCTGGCGCAGAAATTCCCCCTTGGCCCGCGGGTCCTTGCAGTAAGTGTAGGTGTAGAGCAGCGCCGGCTGGAACCGCATATAAGTGCCGTTGCGGAGGAAGTTGTCGCCGTCCGGGAAAAGCGCGCCATCGGGCAGGCGCGGGAACATCCACGCATTGACCATCTTGCCGAGATCCTTGCTGTAAACTTCGGCTCCGGTCATGCGGCGGAAAATCCAGCCGGCGTAGACTTCCCACATATAACGGTACGGTCCGTAGGCATTGCCCTGGTGATGGCGGCCGGAGGGGTAGAAGAAATCGCGCGGCTCGACCATTTCGGCGAAAAACCGCCCGGCGGCGACCCGGTACATATTGGGATTTTCATCATACGCCGCGATCCCGATCGAGAGCAGGTCGCGGAAAAGCTGCGCCTCGCCCGCATGGCCGGTGACGTTGCCCTGGCGGAGCGGCGGGAAGCCGATCTCCATCAGGCCGCAGATCGCCTCGCTGCGGTCGATGAAGAATTCACGGTCGGCCGCGGTCATCAACGGATAACACCAGTCGTACACCAGCGCCGCGCAGTAGATGGTAAAGCCCATCTGGCGGGTGACGTCCTGGAAGTGTTCTTTGAAGTCGACCGTGCGCAGGAAATCGGTCATCGCCTTGACCGCTTCGCGCCCCGCCTTTTCGTCGCCGTTGACCAGATAGACGAAGGCGCGGGCCTGGATCGCGTACAAGGTCGGTTCATCGTAAACCCCGCAGAGCACGGTGTTTTTGGCCGGATCGAGGACGCCCGTGACCGGCGCGGCGGCGAGTTTCCGGACCCGTTCCCAGACCGGTTTGTTTTCGCCGACATTGAGGTTGCGGCGGATTTCCTTGAGCGCTTCGGCGTTGACCAGCAAACGCGGGTGGCCGGCGGGCGGGGTGATCTTGGGGGCGGGGTAGCGCTCCAGCGCGGCTTTGGGATAAGTCGAACCGCCGGTGAAGGTGATTTTGTCGAGCAGGAAGCTGGGCTCGCGGGTGTAAATTTTGAGGGTGTGTTTGCCGGCGTCGAGGGTGCCGGGGACGGAAACCTGAACTTCGGTCCATTCGTTCTGCTTGCCGAAGCCGACCTGCTGGATCTTGCCCTCGTCGAGCTGGACGTAGGCGGAGTCGCTGCCCTGATCTTTGGCGAAGACCCGGAGCGTTACGGTATAAGTGCCTTTTTTGGGGAGATCGAGCTCGCAGGTGACGGCGGGGGGGACTTCGGCCGGATTGTCGATCCGGTTGTTCTTGGGCGAGACCAGCCGGACCGCTTTGGCCCCGGAGGCGCGGTCATCGGCGGCCAGTTTGGTGTAATCGGTGTGAAGCGAGCCGTTTTCCGCCTCGATCGACCCGGCCGCCAGCGTGAACGCCAGCATTGCCGCCAACAGTGCGCACCATTGTTTCATAACGCTCCCCGTTTCGGTTGGATACTCCCCAAACATGATTCCAAAAATACCGGCGAAAGCGGAATTTGTCAATAGGATAAATCAAAGATTGTTAGCAGTTTTGAAACAAACCGGAGAAAAACGCGATCACTGCCGCGACGGACTGCCGAGCTTGACCAGTTCGGCGAAGAGCGCTTTGCGGCGCTCGGGATCGGTTTCGTTTTTGATCGCTTCGGTGAGCGCCCGCCGTTTTTCCGAACTGCTGACCTGATGGAGGTAGCCGAGGCAGTCGCAAACCACCTTTTCCACCGCTTCGGGGGCAAAGGAACACTCCGAAAGCAGCATCGCGCTGATCTCGGGATCCGGGGTTTCGCGCAGCAGCGAACCCAGCCGGTGCGAAATTTCACCGTGTTCGCCGTTGAGCGCCGCCCCGATCACCTCGTCGAGCAATTTGCCGCGAAAGGTGGCGGGGAGAATCTCCGGCGGCAATTTTTCGGCGAGGTGCCGCGCCGCGTCGGCGTAGGCAAGCGAGATCTCGAGCAGCGTCATCACCGCCCGGTCGGCCGGGTTTTCGCGCGCCGGGGCGGCGACC
>CAZRFG010000381.1:0-3315 GCA_964599205.1 uncultured Victivallaceae bacterium | reverse complement strand
AAAAGGCGAACATTTTGTTTCCATAGAGCTTCAGCCCGACCAAGAACATCAGCAAACCGGCGACGCTGAAGCGGAGAATCGACATCGTCACCGGGTCGACGCTGTCGCTTCGCATCAGGCCGCGCCCGGCGATATAAGTCGTCCCCCACAGAAAAGCGCTGGCGAAAGACCAGAAAACTCCGGCGGCAAATGGATGTTTCAGCATAATTTTCTCTATTTTTTTATTTTTCCGCTTGCTTTTTGGCAAAAAAACGGTATTTTAATGGAACTTCGATGGGGCATTAGCTCAGTTGGCTAGAGCACCACACTGGCAGTGTGGGGGTCAGCGGTTCAAGTCCGCTATGCTCCACCATTTTTTTGTCTTGATTCCGGATTCACGTTTCATTTCCATTCCCAAAACACGGTCACGGCTGTTTGCCGATATAGGCCAGGATGCCGCCGTCGACGTAGAGGATTTGCCCGTTGACGAAGTCGGAGGCGGCGGAGGCGAGGAAGACCGCCGGGCCGGTCAGGTCTTCGACCGTGCCCCAGCGCGCCGCCGGGGTCTTGGCGACGATGAAGCGGTCAAAGGGATGGGGCGTGCCGTCGGCGCCTTTTTCGCGCAGCGGCGCGGTCTGGGGCGTGGCGATGTAGCCCGGGCCGAGGCCGTTGCACTGGATGTGGTACGACCCGTATTCGGCGGCGAGGTTGCGGGTCAGCATTTTGAGCCCGCCCTTGGCGGCGGCGTAGGCGCTGACGGTTTCGCGGCCGAGTTCGCTCATCATCGAGCAGATATTGATGATCTTGCCGGCGCGCCGCGCCATCATGCCCGGCAGCACCGCTTTGGCGGCGATGAATGCGCCGACGAGGTCGATGTCGATCACTTCACGGAACTCGGCGGCGCTCATTTCGTGCATCGGAATCCGCTTGATGATCCCGGCGTTGTTGACCAGGATGTCGATCCCGCCCGAGCGGCGGGTGATTTCGTCGACCATCGCGCCGACTCCATTTTCGTCGGTGATGTCGCAGAGAAACCCATCGGCTTCGATTCCCAGCGCGCGGTAATCGGCCAGCGCGCGCGTACGATGCTCCTCGCTCCGGCAGTTGAAGGCGATCCGCGCCCCCGCTTTGGCCAGCGCGGCGGCGATGGCGAAGCCGATGCCGCAGGCCGCGCCGGTGACCAGCGCGGTTTTGCCGTCGAGACGAAACAATTGATCCATAAAGACTGTACCGGTGAAAAAGATTGAGCGCCGTCCGACCCCCGGAGCGGCGCCATAAAGATACCGCCGCGGCGGCGGATGTCAAGCCGGAAACGCTTTTTTCATGCAAAGCATGGACTGAAAATGCGCCTTCGCACTGGAAAAGCGGCGAAGCCGGGTTATATTCTTCATACCTTGCAACATTCAATCGCCAAAGGAAGAAGATCATGAAGCTCGCGACCCGCCTGATCAGTTCACTCGAGAAAGTGTTCCCGGAAGCCGAACTTGCCGCCACCCCTTTTGAAGCCGCCACCGCGGCAAAGGGTGAGGTCTTCTCCTTTCAGCTGGCGATCCGCAGCAGCGGAATCAATGAGCATTACGCGAAACTGAACCGGCTTTGTTTCGAACAGCTGACGCTCGGGGTCGAAGTCGAGTCGAAGCTGCCGGTCGAAGTGCGTTTCGTCCAGTCGGTGCCGGTGACGGTGCCGGCGATGGTGCCGGAGTCGAATTACCTGCGCCAGACTCCGGGGCTGTATCCCGACTACTTGCGTCCGCTCGGCGCCGACCGCTGTTTCCGGATTCCCGGCGGGCAGTATCATGCGCTGTGGGTGACGGTGCGCGTTCCGGAGGACTGCCGGGCGGGCAAATACCCGGTGAAACTGATTGTCCGCAATGCCGGGAACGACCGCAAGTTCACTTCCGACGACCAGCCGGTCGAAGCGGTTTTCTCCCTCGAAGTGCTGCCGGTCAAGCTGGAAAAGCAGAAACTGCTGCGGTACGAATGGTTCCATATCGACTGCCTTAAGAGCTTTTACGGGGTGGATACCTGGAGCGAAGAGCACTGGCGGATCATTGAGAACTTCATCCGCAACGGCGTCGCGCACGGGCTCAACGTACTGTTGACCCCGCTCTGGACGCCGCCCCTGGATACGGTGCCCGGCGGCGAACGGCCGACCACCCAGCTGCTGATCATCGGCAAAAAGGGTAAGAAATACACCTTTGACTTCTCCCGGCTGGAGCGTTATTTCAAGCTGGCGCTGGAGTGCGGGATCACCCACTTTGCGATGAGTCACGCCTTTACCCAATGGGGGGCCAAAGCGACGCCGAAGATCGTTGCCACGGTCAACGGCAAGGAGCAGCGGATTTTCGGCTGGGATGTGCCGTCGGATTCGCCGGACTACGCGGAATTTCTGCGGCAGCTGATGCCGCAGCTGATCGCGCTGTTGCGGAAATGCAAGCTGGAGAAGAATGTGTTTTTCTCGACCTCGGACGAGCCGAACGAGGAAAATCTCGAATCGTACCGCAAGGCGGCGAAGCTCCTGGAGTCGGTGATCGAGGGTCTGCCGACGCTGGAAGCGCTGTCGAGTTTTGAATTTTCGAAGCGGAATCTGGTGACGATTCCGGTGCCGTCCAACAATCACATTGAGCCGTTTGTCGGCAATGTGAAGGATTTGTGGACCTATTACTGTGTGAGTCAGGAGGATCGGGTGCCGAACCGGTTTATGGCGATGGGGTCGGCGCGCAACCGGGTGATCGGGGTGATCTTCTATTTGTATGACATCAAGGGCTTTCTGCAGTGGGGCTTCAACTTCTACAACTCGTTGTTGTCGATTGAGAAGGTGAATCCGTTTGCGGATACGTGTGCGGGGAACTGGGTGCCGGCGGGGGATGCGTTTATTGTGTATCCGAATCCGGACGGGACGGCGGGGGATTCGTTGCGGCACGAGGTGTTCTTTGATGCGATCCAGGATTTGCGGGCGTTGCGGACGCTGGAGAAGAAGATCGGCCGGGAAGCGGTGGTGGCGTTGATTCACGAGGGGTTGAATTACGGGATCAAGATGACGGATTATCCGCGGAGCGCGGATTGGCTGCTGCAGCTGCGTGAACGCGTCAACCGCGCCCTGATCAAAAAATAAAAAAAGCGCCGCAGGCTCAAAAAAGCGCGAAGCGCCAATCCCGCCCCCCGTCGTACGGGGGCGCGGTCCAGCGGCGAAACGCTGGTCGCTCGCTCAAAAAGCGAGCGAAGCTAAGCGACAGCGCTCCCCCCTTTCGCGGGCGGAGCCCGCTCCATACTGCGGGAGTGAAACAAGCGGCGCAAGAGCAACGCGAATTGCGACGCGCGATTGAGCGAAGCAGG
>CAZRFG010000380.1:0-3324 GCA_964599205.1 uncultured Victivallaceae bacterium | reverse complement strand
CGTAGCTCGCCTTTTGATTGAGCTTGTTGGTCAGCGTCACCTTGCCGGGAAGGTCACTGGTATAGTTGTAGGTGAATAAACTGTCGGAGAGCAAGCGCCCCGCGACCTTGCCGCTGTGTTTGACCCCGCTCTTTTTGTCGAGCGACTGGAGATTGGCGCGGCGTTCGGCGATGGTTTCGGTCTCGACCTTGAAGCTGTCGACGAAATCCCCCTGCTTCAACAAGGCGAGATAACCCGCCTCATAGCTGAATTCGACCGGTGCCAAGTCGCCGGTTTTGAGCGAAGCGAGCAGCGGCCGTTGCGCCCGCACGACCGAGCCTTGCAAATTCTTCGGCATGATCGTCACCGTGGCGGCGCGGTAGCCCAGCTCGGTTTTGACCCCGTTGATCGCGAGACTGGACAGCTGTCCCCCGTCGTAAGCCAGTTCGACGAAGGATTGATCATGCTGGGAAATCTTGACCAGCTTCCCCTGAAGATAGGTGAAACTGATGCTGTAACCGCCGGGCGAAGTGACGGCGGTGAGTCTGGCGTCGCGATAGACGAATTTCCAGCCCTCAAAATCGCGTTTGCCGCTGAAGGTCCAGTCGCCGGTCTCGGCGATCTTGCCCGGAGCGGCGGCGGTGTCCGCCTCCCAGTTGGCGTAGGGGGCGAAGAAACGCTTCGAGCCCTTCATCTCTTCTTTGTAGAGTTCAAGCGTATCCTTGTCGGTCTTGTCCTTGGCATAGAAGCGGACCTTTTCACCCCACGGCGTAATCCACAGCACCCCGTCCTTCTCCGGCGTGGCCGAGCTCTCCAGCTGCGGCGAACTCCAGCCGAAACCGAAAATTCCGGTTGCGTCCGAATCCGAACGGTAAATCAACTGGATCGGCAAGCGCAAATCGGGGGAGAAGTTGGCAGTCCCCAACACCCGCTCGATGGTAAAGCCGTCAGTGGTCAGCAACGCTTTGCCCGCGGTCAGCGGCCGGACGTTGAACTTGAGAGTCTCCCCGGCTTCAAGCGATCCCAGCACAAGCAGAGCGAGTAGAAACAATCGCCATTTCATAAAAATAAAATCCTCTCCCATGGTAATATAAAATAAAATAGTGATTATTTTAGTCTAATATAGGTCAATGGAGATCAGATTGCAAGTGTCGAAAAGAAGTTTTTTCTATTTTATTGCCGCGATCGGCATCATTTATGACTGCGTCAGGGATGGCGTCATCTATTATTGTATATAGTTAATATGAAATTGATTATAGTAAAAATATATCGGATGCCTCATGGTGTTTGGCTGTGTTTGTGGAATAAAAAACACTTTCCGTTTATCCTTGAAATTATCACTGATCCAGACTGGTTATAATATTTTGAAATGAATCTTCTGAATTGAAAATATGTAAAATAAAAGTTTCAAAATTTATTAATTTTGGTCATATAGTCTTTTTTGTTGACCATATGATCAATGAATGCCCCTGTCAATCGCCAGGATGAGGTTGATGGGAAAGGTCGGGCGGTCTGTTGCGTTCCCTGCGGCGGTGGAGACGGGGAAATCGTGTTCCGGCCACTGAAAGTGACGAAAAAGGGGCATCGGCGAGTGCCGTTTTATCGTGAAAATACCACCCGGTACTGTTTGCAGCTGCTTTTTTAACTTGGGGAAATCGAGTCAAAACCGCTATCGCTGAGCGTAAAAATGGGGCGGCAATCATTTTGGGCTTGGAATGATTGACTCGCCGCCTGTCGGATTGAGCGCTTCGCGCGCATTGCGCCCCCCCCTTCGGGAGGGGGCGCCGATGCGTCACGATCCTACTTGAAATCCGGGGTGGTGACGATGTTCCATTTGACGTCGGCGCGACGGATCAGCACCGGGTCGTGGGCGCTCAGATTGGCGTCGGGAAGGGTGCCGTCGGGAGCGATGTCCTCCGGCCAGAGCTTGCGGTAGGCGGCGGTCACTTCCGGCGAGTTCTTGAGCCACGAAGCGTAGTAGTAATAGGTGCAGTAAAGCCGATTGTTGCGGTCGATCGCGACTTTCTGATACCAGTTGCTGTAGTGGTTCCAGGCCGGAACCACCAGATCGACGCGTTTGTCCCACGGCTTGCCGGCCGGTTTGCGGTAGTAGACCAGCGCGTAATTCAAGTCTTCGACTTTGAACTTGGGGTCATGGTGATCGGCCTGGTCGCGCTCGATCAATTCCTGGTTGCGGCCGCGGGCGACGAGGTGGATGGTGTCGTCGCGGTCGATCAGCATGCCGGGATAGCTCAGGCCGTTCCGGCTCCAGAGGTTGTCGAGTTCGGCCCCGACCGGCTCCGGGTCGCTCCAGCCGTCGAGGGCGGAGAAGGGTTTCTTCGACACCCAGTGCTTGAAGGAGTGCCAGTGCGAACCCCCGATCACGTGGAGGAACCCCTTGGAATCGACGTCGATCACCGGGAGGTTGTGGCCGTCGACCTTGTGGCCGGTCGAGCCCAGCCGCACCGGGTCGCTCACTTTGCCGCCGGCGTGATCGTATTCGACGATGTACTGCGCGGTGCCGGGGAGCTCCTTGTCCGGAGTCAGTTCGGCGTAGACCATAAAGGTTTTGCCGGGCACCGAGAGGAGCGCCGCGCCGTCGCCCGCCATGGTGCTGATCTGGGTCGCCGGTTTGCCGCCGCCGGGGGTGAGCGCAATCGGCTTCGAGATCACCAGTTTCCCGTCGTCCGGCCGGAAAAAAGTTTTGATCAGCGAAATCCGGTTGTCGTCGTTGCGGAGCTGGGCGAGGATCCACGGCGGCTTGCCGCAGTCGGCGTTGACCCGGTAGGGTTCGAGCCGGGCCGCCGCCACATTCTTGAGCGCGGTGACTTCAAAGGTTTTGAATTCGTCGGGCGAGTAGGCCAGAAACCACATCTGCTGCGGCTTGCCCTCGACCGCGTATTCGGCGGCGGCGAGGGTGTAAGCGCCCCCTTTGCCGTCGAATTCGACCGCGTCGGGGGTGCGTTCGCCGAAGAGGATTTTGAGGGCGTCGCCGGCGGCGAGTTTGAGGTAAGCGCGGATCGCCTTGGGGAGGCCGTCGGAGACGTGCCACTTGCCGTCCACGCCGAGGTATTGGATCAGGTTGACTTCGCCGCCCTGCCTGGTGCGCGCCCGCTGCCGGTTTTCGCCGGGGGTCTGATCGGCGGTCAGGCCGACCCGCATCACCGGGCGATTGTCGGGGGTGAACGTCAGCATCCCCGGCATGAAACGCGGCTTGTAGCCGAGGGTTTCGCGTTCGCGCTCAAACGCAGTCGGATAGCGGATCGGGAAAACCGGGGTTTGGGCGAGTTCGCTTTGGCCTTTGTCCCACGGCGAAACCGGGTCGTCGGCAAGCAGCGTCAGGGA
>CAZRFG010000379.1:0-3341 GCA_964599205.1 uncultured Victivallaceae bacterium | reverse complement strand
GGCTTCGCCCGGAGCGGGAACGGCGAGGTTCCACCTCGCACACCGCAAGAGGGCTGCGCGCCCTCTTGACTCTGCGGCCGCAATGCGGCATTGACTCGGGCCGCTCCGCTGTCGCAGGTGCCATCGGCGCGTCAGCACAGTTTGATCGGTTTGATCGGTTTGATCGCGGTTTTTGATCAATCGATCTGGTTTTAAAATTTTTTTTCATTATAATAATCACCGTAAACCAACGGGATTTTGACCAACATGGCGCGTACCCCATCCAACTCCAACCGCCCCGAAGCGGCGATCGAACTGGTCGAGTTTCTGCAAACGCAGATCCTCACCGGCGTCTACCCGCCCGGCTCCCGGCTGCCCTCGATCCGCGCCCTGATGAACAAATTCAACCTCTGCTACGGCACCGCCCTCAACGGCATCGATTACCTCTGCCGCTCCGGTCTGCTCGAAAAACGCCCCAGCCGCGGCATCTTCGTCCGCCGCACCGGCACCGACAACCCCGCCGGCAAAGGACGTGGCGTCATCGGCCTGATCTCCCAATATCCCGATTTCAACGAGTTCGACCAGGGCTTCGTCTACACCGCCATCGGCGCCATCCGCAAAATGGCCGACGAACTCGGCTATACCCTCCGCTCCATCCCGGTCATGACCGCATTGACCCCCATTCCCGCCGGCCCCGACGTCGGCTGCGACGCATTGATTTTGCTGCGTGAATTCGACTCCTTTCCCAACCCCTTTCACGCCGAAGTCCCCACCGCCGCGATCATGCAGTTCGGCGACTTCGACGGCCGCATCTCGGTGGTCGAAATCGATCCGGTCAACACCGCCGCCCAGGCGGTCGCCTATTTCAAAAAACACGGTGTCTCCGAAGTCCGCATCTTCACCGACTACCGCGCCGTCTACTGGCACCGCGCCAAGGTTTTCGAAGACCTCTGGCTGCGCGCCGGCGGCACCGTCGCCGCCACCGTCGAAACCTATTCCTCGATCCCCGACCTCAGCCGCTGCCGCTACGTGTCCGGCTGCGGCCACTTTTTCACCTCCGACCACCTCTATGAAGTGCTCAACCGCCAATACCGGGCGGAAAACCACGGCTCGGAGCTCGCGGATCAGTTCTGCGTCCTCTCGGTCGACGGCAAAAGCCTGCTGATGCCCGAATTCGCCGCGGTGCCGACCATTGCGGCCGACTGGAAGTGGATCGGCAGGACGGTCTTCGAGGAGGTGATCGCCCGGCTGGAGAATCCGCTCCGCCCGCCCCGCCGGGTTTACCTCGCCGGGCAATTGACCTGCAAGAAAAAGCCTTGAGCCAAGTTTCCCTTTGTCATATCAATCGTGTTACCAGAAAGGAATGCCGTCATGAAAAAATCTTTTACCCTGATCGAACTCCTGGTCGTGATCGCGATCATCGCGATCCTCGCCGGCATGCTGCTGCCCGCCCTCAACAAGGCGCGCGAAGCCGCCAAAAAAAGCAACTGCCTCGCCAACCAGCGCCAGATCGGCCAGGGCGTCGCGATGTACTCCGCCGACTGCGACTACATGCCGCAGATCAACGCCAACGTCGACGGCGTCAACTGGGGCTTCGCCAGCTGGAAAGCCCAGATCATGCCCTACATCGGCGTCGACAAGTCGATC
Organism: uncultured Victivallaceae bacterium; assembly: GCA_964599205.1. GTDB lineage: Bacteria > Verrucomicrobiota > Lentisphaeria > Victivallales > Victivallaceae > JAVBUI01. The sequence continues at coordinate 1,715 of CAZRFG010000379.1, read as the reverse complement.
CAGGCCCAGGCCCGGCGCGACCGCATGTCGCGCGGCGTCTTCCTCTGCCCCAACTGGGTCAATGACGCGATGACCGCGCCGCTGGCCTCGACCGTCTTCCAGATCGCCGGCGGCTACGGCTACAACTTCGGCGAAGCCGGCACCATTGGCTACATCCGCAATCCTCCGCTGTTCTGCAAGCCCAACCATATCCGCAAACCCACTGAAACGCTGGTGGTCGGCGAAAGCTCGGACAAAATGTCCACCGGCAACCAGGCCGCGCTGATCTATGCGACCAACCGCAGCTGGATCGACGGCCGCCATGACGACCATACCTCGATGGGCATCTCCTGGGCCGACGGCCACGCCTCCAACATGCGCAATCAGGAACTCTGGGACGGCAAAGCGATGCGCGACACCAGCAAGGCCAACAGCCTCTACTATTTCTCGATCGCCAAATAATTTCACTTCACCGGCGATCATTTTCCGGGCGGTTTGACAAAAACCGCCTTTTTTTATTTGCAATATCGCAAACTGCCGTTATAGTAATAAGATGTGCGGACTTTTCGCCCCTATGCGATCGGTCCGGGTCGTTACAGATGTTCAATCAACCGGAAAAAACAAAACAACATGGCGGAAGAAACCAAACTCGTGGACGGCGGCAGCTTCGTCGACCTCTCCTCAATGCCCTCGATGGAAGAACTCCTCGCCGGCGGCGGCACCAACAATGAATTCACCAAGGGCAAAATTCGCGAAGGCGTCATCGTCGCCAAGCGCCAGGACGGCGCGCTGGTCGACATCGGCTACAAAGCCGAGGGCTTCGTCCCGGCTTCCGAATTCCTGAAGTTCGACGACGTCAAGATCGGCGACAAAATTGACGTTCTCCTCGAAGAAGTCGAGAACGAACACAACATGCCGAGCATCAGTTTGGAAAAAGCCTACTCGATCAAGGCCTGGAACAAGATCACCACCGAATACGGCGAAGGCTACGTCACCAAGGGCTTCATGCGCCATCGCGTCAAGGGCGGCATCATGGTCGACGTCGAGGGCTTCCCGGCCTTCCTGCCGGGCTCCCAGCTCGACATCGGTCCCGTCCGCAACATGGATGACTATATCGGCAAGGAATTCGACGTCAAGATCATCAAGATCAACCTCGAACGCCGCAACATCGTGGTTTCCCGCCGCGAACTTCTCGAAGAATCGATGCGCGAACGCCGCAGCTCGCTCCTCAAGACCATGGCGGTCGGCCAACTGCGCAAGGGCACGGTCAAGAACATCACCGATTTCGGCGCGTTCATCGACCTCGGCGGCGTCGACGGTCTCCTCCACATCACCGACATTTCGTGGGGCCGCATCTCCCATCCGTCGGAAGTCCTCGAAGTCGGCCAGCCGATCGAGGTGATGATCCTCAGCATCGACGACGTCAAGGAACGCGTTTCGCTGGGTCTCAAGCAGAAGAGCGCCAATCCGTGGGACGACATCGTCGCCAAGTACCCGGTCGGCGCCAAGATCACCGGCCGCGTGGTCAACATCATGCCCTACGGCGCTTTTGTGGAAATCGAAAGCGGCGTCGAAGGCCTGATCCACGTCTCCGAAATGAGCTGGACCAAGCGCATCGCCAAGGCCGGCGACGTGGTCCAGGTCGGCGAAACCGTCGAAGCGGTGATCCTCGACATCGACCGCGAAAGCCGCAAGATCTCCCTCGGTCTGCGTCAGAAAGAACGCAATCCGTGGGA
>CAZRFG010000378.1:0-3344 GCA_964599205.1 uncultured Victivallaceae bacterium | reverse complement strand
TTCGGGACATCGCGCTTGGGGTATTTATCCGGTCATGCGGAAAAACATCCGCTTCCGGATCGTTCCCGAAATCACTTTTGCAATCGGCTGATAAGAATACGCCCCGGACGGTTTCCCGTCCGGGGCGTTCTGGTTTCACCGCGTTTCCGGGCGATCGACAAAAAAACGCCGCACCGCGGGCGCGGTGCGGCGTGACCTTCGGGAAGCGTCGCTTAGAGCGAAGCGGCGACTTCGTCGACGGCCTGACGGAAGACCTCAAGCGATTCGCGCAGCATTTCTTCGGAAATGCAGAGCGGCGGGCAGATCTTGACGCATTCGCCGCCGATCCCGACCGGGGCGAACATCAGGAGACCCTTCTGATAGCAGGCGATGTTGATCTTCTGGGCGACGTCCGGATCGGGAGTCTTGGTACCCGGCTTGACCACCTGGATCCCCGCCACCAGCCCTTTGCCGTGATGGCAGCCGAGGAACGAGGAGTGCTTCTTCTGGATCTTGGCGAGTTCCGCATTGAGAATTTCGCCGAGCTTGGCGGACTGCTCCACCAGCTTTTCCTTTTCGATGATGTTGAGGCTCTCGATCGCGGCGGCCACCGCCAGCGGCGAGGCCGAGTGGGTCGAGGTCATCGAGCCGGGAGGATAGATTTCCATGATGTCGCGCCGGCCGATCACCGCCGACAGCGGCAGCGACGAGGTGATCCCCTTGCCGCAGGCGATCAGGTCCGGCTTGATGTCGTAGTGCTGGAAGCTGAACATCTTGCCGCTGCGGCCGAAACCGGCCTGGACTTCGTCCATGATCAGGACGATGTCGTACTGGCGGCAGAACTTTTCCAGTTTCTGCGCGTATTCCTTGGGCATGAAGTCGGGACCGACGCCCTGGAACGACTCGGACATCACGCCGCAGATGTCTTCCGGCTTGATGTTCTTTTCCTTGAGGGTCGAGAGGAAGAGGTCGAAGCTGGTGTCTTCATTCTTGAACCCGTCCGGGAACGGCACCTGGACGAAGGAGGGGTCGAGGTCGCCGATCCACTTCTTCAAGCGCGGGTTGCCGCCCGCCAGCTGCGAACCCATGGTCCGGCCGTGGAAGGCGTACTGGAAGGAGACGAAGTACTTCTTGTGCGGGCCGTGCTTTTCCAGCCCGTAGGTCTTGGCCAGCTTGATGCAGTTTTCAGTCGCTTCGCTGCCGGTGCTGAGCAAAAACACCTGGTAGTTGTCCGGATCGGGCGACAGCATCCGCAGTTTGTGGGTCAGCTCCGCCCGGCCCTGGTGGACAAAGACGTAGGTCGCGAGCAGGCCGCGGTCGACCAGCTCCCGCAGCCGTTCGCGGATTTCCGGACGGCCGTGGCCGGCGTTGGTGATCAGCACCCCGGAGGACCAGTCGATCCAGCGGTTGCCCCACTTGTCCCACACGCTCGCGCCGATGGCGTGATCCCAGACGATCGGCGGCTGGCCGGACATCGAGCGGGGTTCGGATTTCTTCAGCTCTTCGAAGATCGGCAGCGATTCCGGCACCGGCAGCGCGGTGCAGATCTTGCGGTACTTGGTTTCCACCGGCGGAATTTGCACCGGGGTGAGGTCGTAGGTAGCCATATTTCGTTTCTCCTTGTTGAGAGTTTGGGTGCGTTTACTTGTTGCGGAGCGAAACCTTGGGATGGGTTCCGTATTCGATTTTCGCCCATTCGCCGTCGTTCAGGATCGACAGCCGGGCGGCTTCGACCACCAGCTCGTTGATGCTGCTGTTGGCCGGGGTGGCGATGATGCCGCGCTCGTCGGTTTCCTTGATCATCTGCTGGCGCAAGGCAAGCGAATCGGCGTCGGTTTTGCCGGCGACCGCGCTTTCGATCTTCTGCATGGTTTCGACGCTGGCGGCGATCGAGTCGTAGCCGTAGCCGATCGGGCGGCTGCCGGGACCGTCCCACGGCACCAGGCGGTAAAAGTCGGGGCTGACGTAGTTGTAGACCGAGCCGCCGCAGCCGATCGGGCCGACGTAGCTGTGGCGGACGCCGCGGTACTGGTCGTCGTGCTCGATCAGCGCGCCGCAGTCCTTGCCTTCGCAGTACATCACCAGACACTGGTCGTTGCTGCCTGCGCCGAGGTCGGGATAGCCGAGGCCGTCGATCACCGAGAGGATCGCGCCGTTTTCATAGCGCACCCGGCCGTTGGCCCACATGAAGCCCTCTTTGCCGTTCGGGAATTTGCCCTTGATGCCGGAGACCGAGAGCTCGACCGGCTTGAGGCCGGTGATGAAGTAGACCAAATCGACGTAATGGCAGCCGACGTAGACAAAGGGGTCGGTCTGGTCGCAGGTGAACCAGTTCTGGAAGTTGGAGTAGCGATAGAAGTAGGGCTCGATCATCTTGGCTTCGCCCATCGCGAAATTGCCGAAGTCGCCGCGGCGGTACTGGCGGCGGGCCATCAGGGCGCGGCGGTCGAAGCGCTTGTGGTATTCGACCCCGACGAAGAGGCCCTTGGACAAGGCGAGCTTCTCGATTTCCTCGGCCTGTTCAAACTTGAGCACCAGCGGTTTGACGCAGAGCACGTGCTGGTTGTGCTTGAGCGCCTGCATCACGATGCCGTAGTGGAACTGGTCGGGCACCGCGACGATCACCGCCTGGCGCGGCTTGAGCTTGGCGATCGCCTCTTCGCTCATGGTCGGGAACATCTTGTCGGCGGGCTCGCTGAGCGGCGGGTAGGGCGTGAAGGTCTGGCCCGGGAAGGCGTCGGCGATTTCGGCGCTGTCCTTGAGCTGCCGCAGCGGCGCGTTATTGAGCGCGCAGACGCTGATTTCACCGACCACTCCGGTGCGTTGGAGGTGGTAGACCGACGGCAGGATGAGGTCTTGGGTGATCATCCCGCCGCCGACGATACAGAGATCGAGTTTCATGTTTTATTGCTCCTGGGTTGGGGTTGAGTTGACTTGTCAAAAATTTACGGCAGATAGCCGCGGGCGATTTTGGCGTCGCAGACCTGCTTGACCGCAAGCCACATCGCCGCCTGGCGCATCGGAATCTTGCGCGCCAGCGAAAATTCGTATACCTGGCGGAATTTCTCCCGCATCCGGACGGTCAGCCGTTCGCGGACCTCGGCTTCGGTCATCTGCTCCTGCTGGGTCTCCTGGGTGTATTCGAGATAGGAGACGAAGACCCCGCCGGCGTTGCAGAGAATGTCGGGGATGATGAACACCCCTTTGCGCTCGAGCACCCGGTCGGCTTCGCTCGAGGTCGGCCCGTTGGCGCCTTCGGCGATGATCGACGCCTTGATCCAGCCGGCGTTGTCGGCGGTGATCTGGTTGCCGGAAGCGGCCGGGACCAGCACGTCGCATTCGAGTTCGAGGAGCGCGCCGCCGCT
>CAZRFG010000377.1:0-3348 GCA_964599205.1 uncultured Victivallaceae bacterium | reverse complement strand
GTGGGGTTGCAGCCGTATTGGCGGGAGAAGCAGCGGTAGAAGTAGGAGAGGTCGTTGAAGCCGGAGTCGAAGCAGATTTCGGCGATGTGGCGGGAGGTGGATTGGAGTTGGGCGGCGGCGTGGGCGAGGCGTTTTTGGCGGAGGGCGGCCATGATGGTTTGGTTGGCGGCGGCGCGGTAGAGGCGGCAGAGGCGGCTTTTGGCGATATGGGTTTTGGCTTCGAGTTCGTCGAGGGTGAGGTTGCGGGGGTAATGGAGTGCGATTTGGCGGTCGATGTAGGTGGCGACGGCGGAGGCGGTGCGGTGTTTGGCGCGACGGTTGCTGTTGCGGCTGAGGAGGATCAGCAATTCGAGGAGGAGCCAGCGCAAGCGGGCGCGGTAGTTGGGGGGCATTTGGCGGTATTCCTGTTCCATGGTGCGGACGAGGCGGTGGATTTCGCGGCTGCCGTCGAAGATGTGGAGCCGTTCGTCGTTGCTTTCATCCGGGGGGAAATTCCACTCCATGATGGCGAAGAAGTTGAAATCGTCTTCGAGTTCGGTGAGGTCGGCGGCGACGAGTTCGGGCATGAAAAGGATGTTGCAGATTTCGAGGCCGGGGCCGTCGATGACGTAGGTGGTTTCGTCGTTGGGGTGGATCAGCAGAACGGAGCCGGGGCGGATGGGGTAGCGGCGGTCGTTGATGATTTTTTCGCCGCGCCCGTTGACGATGTAGACGATTTTCCAGAATTCGCGTTTGAAGCGGGTATTTTCGTTGAACTCTTCGGGGCGGTCGATTTCGCGTTTGAAGAAAAACGGGAAATCGCGCTCGAAGAAGGCGTTCTTTTTGTAATACCCGGTCAATTTCGCCATTTTACGCTCCCACGACGACCGCCTCGAGGCCGAGGGCGGCGGCGATTTTGCATAAAGTTTCCGCCTGATGGCCGAGGCCGAGGGCGAAGTGGTGGGTGGGGCCTTCGGCGGCCCAGCGGCGGAGGAAGGTGCGGACGTCGGGCTGGAATTTGCCGTGGGTGTTGGTGTTGCCGGTGGGGGGGATCGGGCCCTTGACCGATTCGCCTTCGGCGATGATGAATTTGAATTTGCCGTCGGCTTTGACGCCGATGCTGAGCATGGTGATCGGGCCGGTGCGGAGATTGAATTCGACGCCGGCGCCGGAGCCGGGTTTGCCGTGGTACTTTTTGAGGCTCCGGATCACCGGCTTGCCGTCGGCGATGTTGAGGTGGTGGGGGCCGTCGTGGCCGACCAGCACGGTGTCGCGGGTGAAGTCGACCGGGTGGAATTCGGCGAAGGAGCCGCCGCACTCGAGGCGGTCCATGATCAGCATGGCGAGGCAGGTTTTGAGGTCGAATTCGCCGCACATCGGGAAACCGGCGGCGGTCAGGAGGGAGTTGCCGACGATGAAGTTGGTGACGATTTTGCGGGTCAGGGAATCGGGTTCGCCTTCGTAATAGTAGGCGAGGCCGTCAAGTTTTTTGAGCGCGATGAAGCGCTCGAGGGCGACCGCGACGGTGGCGGCGGTTTCGAGGTCGGCGGGGGTGAGTTTGACGGTCAGCGGGTCGGAGACCGGGTCGGGAGTGTCGAAGAAAGCGAGGATTTCGGCTTTCTTCGCCGCGGTTTCCGGCCCGGCGGGGTCGATCGCGCGGTAGAGCGAAAGCAGCTGGTCGGCTTCGCACTGGACCACGTGACAGCCGAAGGCGGCGGTGACCGCGGTGGGGTCGGTCTGCATGTCGAGCATCGCTTCGAGGACGTGGCCGAGGTGGCCGATGCGGGCGCGCCGGAGGTCGTGGAGGACGTGCCCGATATGGCAGAGCTCGGCGAGTTCGGCGTCGGCGGCGGGGTCGTTTTCGAGGGTGCCGAGGATCACCGCCGGGGGCTTTTTGCCCATCCGCACTGCGACGCCGGTGAATTCGGGGACCGAGCAGAAGTCGTCGTTGCAGAGCTGCATGTAGGTGGTGGCATGTTCGTAATCCATCGCCGCGAGCGGCTGGAGCGCGACCAGGATCACCGGAATGTTGAATTCGCGGATCAGCACGCCAAAGGTGGCGCTGGTGGCGTAGGTCAGCATGTCGACGACCAGGAGATCGGGGTCGCACGCTTTGATCCGGGGGAGCGCTCGATAAGCGGCCTCGGCGTTGTCGATCATCCCGAAGTCAAAAACTTCGACCGAATGAGTTTCGAGTTTCCGCTTGAGGATGGCGAATTTGGCCATCAGCTCGTCGCGGAGTCCGGGGAACTGGTCCCAGTAGGTGTCTAGCCCGACGCCGACCAGTGCGACGTTGGCGGTGAGCGGTTTGCGGCGCGCAATCGAATTCATGTTCAATCCTGTTCTCCCCACGAAATCAGCAAATTGCCGGTGAAGTTGTCAATGATGTATTTGGGCCCGAAGCCGTCGGTTTCAAATGTGACGCCGGGGAGCGAGGGCTCGTCGAGGGGCAGATTGGCTTCGCCGTGAGCGTTGTCGCTCAAGCGGACCGAGCTGACGCGGCCGCTTTCCGGGCGGAAAACCACCCGGGCGTCGCGAAGGTTGGTGACCCGGAGCCGGCGTCTCACTCCGGGCATGTGGGAGATGACTTCGCGACAGCTGACCACAGCGTCGGCGGCGGTGACGAAGACCCGGCATTCGCGGTTGACCGCGCGCTCGACGTGGTAGCGCGCGAGCTGATTTTCCAGCACCAGATCGCAACCGGTGAAAACCGGTGCGCCGTCCGGGAAGCGGAAAAATTCCTCGCCGGTGGTGTCGGCCCCGAACCCGGCGAGATAGAGCGCGTTGCCGCTCATCCGCAGCGTCAGCCGGGGATCGGGGAGCTCGCCGGAGCGCTTGCCGAAACGGATGGTATAGCCGAAATACCGGAGCGACTGGCGGAACAGCTCCTCGACCGGGAAAAAGTCGCGGCGTTCAAAGGGGGTCGGGAAGTGGCTGTTTCGGGCAATGGCAAAGGAGTTGCTGCCGCGAAGCCAGAGGGCGAGGCCGCCCTTGGCGAAATGCCTCGCCGCGGCGGCGACCCGGCGTTCGCCGTGTTGGACGTATTCGGCGAGAACTTCGAGCGACGGATCGAGCGCCACCCGGTCGAGCGGACCGCCGGAGTAGAGCGCGAGGTGGCGGACGGTGCGGGGAGCGGCCTCGAAGCCGCCCTCAAGCGTGAAGTCGCCCGCGAGCGGTGGCGCGGCGGCGAGGCCGAGGAGTTGCTCGATCGCTTCGCCGCGGGCGGGACCGTAAAAGAGCACCCGGCCGCCGTCGTCGAGGAAGCGCCGGAGCTTCGCCATCACCCGGTCGTTGCAGCCGAGGATGGTGGGAACCACCAGAATCCGGTCGCGGAGAGCTTCAGCGGGGGCGGCGGCGAAGTTGCCCCCC
>CAZRFG010000376.1:0-3352 GCA_964599205.1 uncultured Victivallaceae bacterium | reverse complement strand
CTGGACGGCGACTCCGTACGACGGAGGGCGGGATTGGCGCTTCGCGCTTTTTTTGGCTCTTCGATTTTTTTTGTTTTTTTGAGCCTGCGGCGCTTTTTTATTTTTTCCGCTTGGCGCGCTGGCGGTCAAAAAACGACCCCCGCTCTTCCCCGGTCCGTTTCTTCTTCAACACCTCAATCTGCTCGCGCCGCTCCGCCAACCCCCGGTTGACCTCAATCGGCCGCCCGTCCGGCGCTTTGCCGGTGTAATACATCGCCGCCCCCATCGTCATCGGCAGCGGAATGTAATCCTGCACCTGCTGCAAATTCCAGCGCGACTTCGCCAGGAACTCATCCACCTTCTTCATATTCTCCGCCGTACACCCCGGGAAATTCGAGATGAACAACGGAATCAAATACTGCTCCTTGCCGCAGCGTCGCGATTCCTCCTCGAACACATCCTTGATCCGGTAAAATTCCTCCGCCGGATTCTTCCGCATCAACTTCAACACCTCGTCATCCAAATGCTCCGGCGCCACCTTGAGATGCCCCGATACATGATGCTGAACAATCTCCCGGAACAACTCCGGCTGCCGCAACGCCAGATCCAGCCGGATTCCTGAGTTGATATACAAATGCTTCACCTTCGGCAGCTTCCGAGCCTTGCGCAAAAGTTCCACCAAACGCTTGCCGTCACACGAGTAATGCGGACAGATTTTCGGAAAAAGACAACTCGAACGCTTGCACTTCGCACAATATTCGGTCTCGGTTTCACTGCCGTAAATATTCCCCGCCGCCCCGCCGATGTCGCTCACCGTGCCCTTGAAAAACGGCTTCTCCGCCAATTTTTCAATTTCCCGCAGAATCGAGTCCTCCGACCGGCTCATCACCTGACGGCCCTGATGCGCCACCAGACCGCAGAAGGCACACCCCCCGGGACACCCGCGGATCGCCGGAATCGAGTCGCGGATCGTCTCGTACGCCGGAATCCGACCCTTGCACGACGGATGCGGCCGCCCGGCGTATTCGAGGTCGTGAACATGATCCAGCTCGCCACAGCTCAACGGAGCCGGCGGCGGCTCGATCACCAGCAGACGCTCGCCGTACCGCTGCACCAGCGTCTTGCCGGCAAAGGGATTCATCTCGGCCTCGATCAACTTGGTCGAAGTCATCAATGCGTCGGGATCGGCCAGGTGCGCTTCGTAAGACGGGAGTTCCTGCGTGTTTTCGTCGAACTTGAACTCCTCCGCCTCCTTTTTGCCGAGCAGCACCGCGGTGCCGCGTATGCCGCGAAGACTCTCCCCCGCCGCGATCCGGCGGAAGATTTCGCCGATCGGTTTTTCGCCCATGCCGTAGCACAGGATGTCGGCTTTGGAATCGACCAGCACCCCGGGGCGGATTTTGTCCTGCCAGTAGTCGTAGTGGGCGACCCGGCGGAGACTGCCCTCAAGGCCCCCCAGCACCACCGGGATTTTCGGAAAAGCCTGTTTGGCGAGCTGGGCGTAAACCACCAGCGCATGCGGCGGACGTTTGCCGGGTTCGCCGTTTTCACTGTAGGCGTCCTCGCGCCGCAGCCGCCGCCCGGCGGTGTATAAATTGACCATCGAGTCGAGGTTGCCTGAAGTCACTCCGACCCCCAGCCGGGGCCGGCCCATCGTCCGCAGCGACTCCGGATTCTTCCAGTCGGGCTGGAAAATCAAGCCGACTTTGTAGCCGAGCGCGGTCAGGAGTTTTCCGATGATCGCCACCCCGAAGGACGGGTGGTCGACGTAGAAGTCGCCGGTGACAAGGAGAATGTCGAGCTCGTCATAGCCCGCTTTTTCCATCTCGGCGCGGTTGGTCGGCAAAAATTCCATCGGCAATTACTCTTCGATCTTGAGATTGCCGCCGTCGGGGATCTGCGAAGCCGGACTGAACGAGCGGTTTTTGAGGTTGGCGAACGGAAGTTTGATCACCGGGTAGGTGCCGGGGGCATTGGCCACCAGATCGATTTTCTCGATCGCATCCGCGCCCACCGCGCCGCCGTCGACCACAAACAGCAAGCCGAATTTGGGCGAAGAAGCAAGGTCGCGGGCCATTTCTTTGCCGGCGTCAAAGCCGCCGTCGCCGGAGCGGATCGCCACGCAGGGGTACTTCTGGCCGAAAAGCGACAGCGAGAAGTCGTGCACCGAGAGCGTCCGCCCGCGGGCCAGTTTGACCGTCACCAGCGCGTAGGATTTGGTGACGAATTTGAAGTTGTAGTCGGCGGCGTTGAAATTCTCAATCTTCGGCTCCGCCGTGGTCAGTTCCGCCGACAGCACGTCGCCGCTGCGGAACGGCAGCACCGCCGCCGACAAAGTTCCGGCAGCCAGCAGCAGGAACGAAAGAATCAGTCTGGTCATCGTATGGTTCTCCATAAGGTTATCGGTAGCGCCGATTGCAAAAGTCTTTTCGGCCGCCCGAAAAGGTCTGTTTCCCCGCCTGACCGGGAGCGATTTCGGAACATGCCGCTCCGGGTATGCCCCTCAATCCACCCGATCATGCGGAACAATATCCACTTTCGGATCGTTCCGGAACTATTTTTGTAATCGACTCAGTACTGAAATATAGCATGGTTTTTTCAAAAGGAAAGTTGATAAATCGGTCGAGCGGTGGTAAATTACCGGAAAACGCACCGCACCGCGCAGCGATCCTCCGCGACGGGGCGCGAAACTGTTCAGACAATGGCAAAACCGTAAAAATATCGATCTCAAGGAGACCCGAAAATGATTTCCGCATTGCAGAAAGCCCGCGCCGCCTATTCGCCCAAACTGCCCGCCGCCCTCCGCAACGGCGCCGGGGTGAAACTCGCCGCCGGCGCGCCGACCACCGCGGTGGCCGACGTCGAGAAGATCAAAGAACTCTTCCCGGCCACCTTCGGCAGTCCGGTGCTGACCTGCGAAGGAAAAGCTTCGGGCCAGACCTACCCCGCGATCAGCGTCGGGGTGATCCTCTCCGGCGGCCAGGCCCCGGGCGGCCACAACGTGATCGCCGGCCTCTTCGACGGGCTCAAGTCGCTCAATCCGGCCAACCGCCTCTACGGCTTCCTCAAGGGCCCCGACGGGCTGGTCAAAAATGAAGTCGTCGAGCTGACCGCCGATTTCGTCGCCCACTACCGCAACACCGGCGGCTTCGACATGATCGGCTCCGGCCGCACCAAGCTCGAATCCGAAGAGCAGTTCCAGACCGGCCTCGCCAACTGCCGCGCGCTCGGCATCACCGCCTTGGTGGTGATCGGCGGCGACGACTCCAACACCAACGCCTGTCTTCTCGCCGAATATTACAAAAAGAACAACTGCGGCATCCAGGTCATCGGCTGCCCCAAGACGATCGACGGCGACCTCAAAAACGAGTGG
>CAZRFG010000375.1:0-3367 GCA_964599205.1 uncultured Victivallaceae bacterium | reverse complement strand
TCCGGTGAATCCGGCTCTCATACAAATGAGTCATCTCATGCTTTTCTTCGCTGGTCTGAAAATGCAGCGCGTCCACCTCGTTGAGAATATCCCGCAGCGAATAACCGCTTCCCAGTTTGCATTGGAGTTCGCCGAAAATCTCCCCGATTTTGTACTGAATGGTATCGAAGGCCACCCCCTCCTGCTTGAACCCTTTGAGATAGGGAAAAAGCCGATTGCGGACAAATTCGATCAGGTCGGCGCCGGTTTTGATCCGGTGTTCGTCAATCGTGCCGTCTTCATTTTTCGGCACCGCCCACTCCGACCATTTGAATTCTTGCTCAATAATCGGATTATAGGTCGTTCCATTGAGTTCCGCCGCCATCGCCCGGGTGGTTTCCAGGTCATCAAGGTACTTCAAAAACAAAATCCAGCTCGACTGCTCCACGTAGTCCAGTTCGTTACCGCATCCGGCATCCTTTCGAAAGTGATCATCGATATTCTTGAATGTCTGCTCAAACATATTTTTCCGCACCTTTTCGCAATCAATGCATAACCGGACAATTTCCGCTTAAAAATCAATATAATCCCCCGGAGGATTAACATAATGTCTGGTTCCGGGATTGCAAGCGCAAAAATCAACGACATCGGGTGTTTTGCAGCGTAATAGCGAAGGAGAGGCCGCAGAAAAAACTGCGGCCGCCCCAAACATTCGAGCTTGATTTTGAAAGCCGTTAGAAAAGGTCGATGATTGAGAGAATCGAATTTTCCCGTCTGAAATCAGCCTTTGCCGCTTGCGGCGAATTTCGCCAGCCGGGTGAAGAGGTCGTCGAAGACGATGTCGCGGTCGATCGCGGTGACCACGGTGATCGGGTGGCGGCCGGAGGTCCGCTCCCAGCAACTGTCGGCGCGGAGGATCGGAGCCGAAATCACCTCTTTTTGAAAGGCTTGCGGACAGGACAGGTAACCCACCGTCGCAATGTCCCAGATCACCTTTTTCTCAACCTTGTCCTCCGCCATATAATCCCGGGTGATTTCTGCGAGATACTTCCCGAGCCGGCCCGACGGACGGCAGCGGGCGAAGAGCTCGGGAACATCGGTCAGCAGCGCCGACGCCACATTGCAGCAGGGAATGTGGACCAGCTCCGCGCCGCTGTCGAAAACCACCTGGGCCGCCGGTACATCCTGAAAAAGATTGAACTCCCGGTTGTGCTCGAAATCATACTCGTGGCCGCCGAGCCAGATAATGGTGACATCCGCCGCGATCTCGGGAGCCAGCAACAGCGCCGACGCGACGTTGGTGATCGCGGCGATCGCCAGCACCGCCAGCTTTTCGCCATTGGCGCGCGCCTCGCGGGCCAATTCGATCAAACGCCGGGCGGCGGGACTCTCGACCGGGGTGTTGCGGTCGGGGAGATAGGTGCACGAACCCTTGAATACCAGTTTCCCGGGATCTTCGCCAAGGAGCTCAAACAGCCGCAGAATTTCCTCGTAACTCTTCTCCATGCCGTCCGCCGGACCGCTGGAGCGGCTGTTGAAGAAGGGCGCGGCAAAGACACCCCGGACCTCAAAAAGTTCTTTGGCCAACATCAGATAGGCCAGCGCGAACTGGTCGTCGATTTCGTTGTAGGTATCGGTATCGAGCACGGCTTTGATTTTTCGACTTCCATTCATTTGACCACTCATCCCGCTGTTTTGACATTCCGTTGCGCTGAATTCGCCGGTTTCGGCTCCTGCGAGATATAGTATATTGCATTTTTCCACCAAAACAAGCCTTTGAAATTGGATAAAATCATGATATAGTAGCACAAAACAATTATCCGGGAGTCCTCTCATGGCGGTCGTCGAATTCATCTACTCCGGACACTTCCTCGACAGCGAGCCGGTGGCGCCCCACCGTCACCGGGCCGACGAAATGGTGCTGGTGACCGGCGGCGGCTGCCGCTGCTCCTTTGCGGAGCGGCAGGTCGAATTCACCGCGAAAGCCGGAAGCTTGCTCTATATTCCGGCGGGCATGACCCACGATCAGGTCAATTTCGGCCGCTGCGAAACCGTCTACGCGGTGTTCAACGCCGCAAACGGCCCCGCCGGGCGCGACCTCCGGCTGATCGAGGTTGGGGCCGATCCATTCATCCCGCGCTGGTTCGAGGATATCCATCGACTCGACAACCAGTCCACCGCGGAAGCGGCCCTGCTCGAGGCCGTGCTTTCCCGCCTGGCCCGCCTCGAAAATCTCCACCGCGAGCGCCGGGACATGCACCCCGGCCTGGCCAAAGCAACCGAGTATCTCGCCCGGAACTACATGAAAAATATCGGGATTGCCGACCTCGCGTTGAAGTCCGGGATCAGTGAAAGCCATCTAAATTTGCTGTTCCGCCGCCGGTTCGGCTTCGGCCCGGCGAAATATCTCCAGCAGCTCCGGATGGCGGCGGCGCAACAGCTGCTGAAAAACCGCTATCTCAGCATCGCCGAAGTGGCGGACCTGAGCGGCTACGGCAGCGTCAATTACTTCACCCGGATGTTCCGCAGCTTCCACCGCATTCCTCCCGGACAATGGCGGGACTTGCACGGCGACGCGGGGTGACGACGGCAGCCGCCGGCCTTCACCCCCCGCCCCGGCCTTCGCGGAAGTACGACGGGGAAATGCCGATGTATTTCTTGAATTGGGCGCTGAATTCGTAGGCCGAGGAGTAGCCGAGCCGGGCCGCGATTTCGGCAACCGGACGGTCGCTGTCGCGGAGCATCGAGCAGGCGGTGTCGAGCCGCCGCCGCACCCGGTACTGCCACGGCGAAATCCCCACCCTCTGCCGGAAAAGCTTGCGGAAGTGCTCATACCCCCAACCGTGCTGGCGGCAGAATTTCCGGATGTCGAAATCGCGGCTGAAATCGGCGATCAAGGCTTCGCCGGCCTGTTCGATCATGGTATCGACCTCCGAGGCCGGAGCGTCGGAGAGATTGCTGCGATGGCATTTCCCGAGGATGGCGACGAACTCTCCGGCGAGGTCCGGCAACTGGTCCTGATTGGCGGTCTTCAGCGCGCCGCAAAGGCGCCAGATCCGCTCCACCAGCTCGAGGTCAGGGCCCGCGAATTGGACCGGGACTTCGCTCCGGATGATCCGCATCGCCCGCAGCGCATGGTAGAGCCCCGCCCCGCACTCGAGATAGCACTCGAAATATTCGCTCTCGAGATCGACGTAGTTGGAGTGGAGCCGCCCCGGAAAACGCTGAAAAAAATCGCCGGGCCGCAACCGGTATTCAACCCCGTTCTCATCGACGAAGAGCCCCGAACCGCGGAGCACGATTACCAGCACGTAGCGCGGCCAATGCAACTTGACATGGTCGGCCCGCTTGGTCCAAATCGAAGAGCGTCGTGTAGGGAAAGAGTGTA
>CAZRFG010000374.1:0-3371 GCA_964599205.1 uncultured Victivallaceae bacterium | reverse complement strand
CCGTGAAGTGGAGATAGAGTCCGGCGCTCTGGGTCGAGAGCTGCCAGACCGGGGGACGCACTTTGTCCTTGAAGCGTTCGGGAAGCCGCTGATAGGGCGCGGCATCGGTCCAGCCGTGACCTTGAATCACTTGCGGCCACCGCGCAGCGACGTCCTGCCAACCGGCGTTGCTTTCACTTTTGGCGGCCGGCTTGAGCTCGAGGTCGAGCTTTGACGCATCCACCGCGCCGCCGTCGGAGCGGAATCCGAAGTCCTTCAATTCGCCGCTGAAAGGAAGCTTGGCCTGACCGTTTTCGCAGAGGCTTCCGATCGAGAACCGGCGGGCGGGGTTTTCCGGCAGCGCGAATGCCCCGTCGATTTTCCCCGCAATTTCGCCGTCCACGCTGAGCACGACGCTTGCCGCGCCGTACTGGAGCTCGAAGCGGTGTTCTTTTCCGTCGTTGAAGACTTTGGCGCTTTGGAATGATTTTCCCTTGCTCTTGTCAGCCATCGCCATCAACTGGAGTTTGCCGTCGCGCATGAGGAGGTTCCAGCCGGTGTAGCCGCCGAGGCCGCTCCGGGTGCCGGCAAGGTACTGGACGCCGGGAGCCGAAGTTTTGAAACTTCCGTTCAGGGTCCAGAGTTTTCCGGTCATGTCGAATTCCGGGCGGTACGCGCTATCCTGCAGCGCGATCACGCCGGCCGCGCCGCCGGCGAAAGATTTGAGCTCGAATCCTGCTGGTTGCGACTTGCCGTCGGGCGCACCGAGCGGCCAGCTTACCTCGGCGGCGACGAGCGTAAGGGCCGCCGCCATCGCTATCAACATCGAGAGCTTCTTCACGGCTTCGCCTCCGCCTTTTCCAGCGCGTCGAGGAGTTCGCCGCGGAGGATATTGTACTGCGCCGGATCGACCGAGTAGGTCCGTCCGACCCGTTTGGCGGCGTCTTTCCAGCCGTAATTGAGGCGGTAGACGGTGTCCATTTCGGGATAGATCACCCGTTTGAGCAAGTTTTCGGCGGCGGCCGGGTTTTTCGCTTTGAGCATCGAGAACAAGGTGGCGTCGACCAGTCCGTCGCGGTAGTTGAGCATCCGCGCCCCGCCCCGCAGCCCCTCGGGGCCGCGGTAAAAGAACCAGTTGTCCCCCGGCGGATGGCCGGGATTTCGCGAGCCGTTGGGCATCGGTCCGAGAGATCCCTCGTACTCGTTGACCCCGCGATAGATATTGGCCGCCCAGTTGAGGAAACCGGTGGCATTGAAATCGACCGCGAGCAGCGGCCACAGCCGGTTCTCGAGCGGCATCCGGTCGAGGTGGCGGTTCGGCAGCGGCGGGTACGGCGAGGTGCAGCAGTAGAGCCAGTAGCGTTCCGGCGCGGCCTTGATCCGGTCGCGCAATTTCCACGCGCCGCCGAGATTCAACACCTGGATGTCGACCAGTTCGCCGTAGAGGTTCTTCTGGTCGAGGATGGCGTCGATCGATTTGACGCCTGGCATACAGCGCTTGCGGATGTCGGCGAAGCGCTTGTAGCTCTCGAAGTCATCGGCCCTGGGCTCGTCCTGCTGGTACTGGAGGTAACGGTCCTGAATGCCGAGGGTTTTGAGTTCGGTGTTGAGTTGCGGCAGAAAGGCTTCGAGGACGGCGGCGAATTCGGGGTCCTTGAGATCGATCTTGCGCCGCGCGCCGGTCGCCTCATCTTTGACGTACAAGGGCAGCATCCAGCTCGACATGTGGGTGCCGGAGAAGTAGTCGAAACCGAGCGCCTGAAACGTCTTGACCCAGCGCCGGAAGCCGGTGAAGTCAAAGCGGTATTGTCCGTCAGGGCTTTTGACCGTCTGGATCAGCGGCACTTCGGCGAAGATGATCGGGGTGTAGATCATGTTGTCGCCGTTTTCGCGCAGCGCCCGCCCGGCGGCTTCAAGGAGCTTCCAGTGCTCCTCGCTCCAGTAGGCGGGAACCGGGCCGCTGGTCAGATTGACCGGCTCCGGCCACAGCCAGTGGGTCGAGTCGAGCGAGAAACGTTTGGGAAGCGCGACCGAGCTGACGTCGAGCAGCACCGGCAGCCGAAGGTCGGCACGGCCCTTGCTCTCGACTACGAAATCGCTCTGGTAGAGCCCCTTTTGCGCCTGCTCCGACACGTCGAGCGTGACCAGGAAGACGGCGAGCTTGCCGGCCTCGAGTTTCGCCCCGGTGACCACCGTCGGCTCGACCACTTCAAAGAGGTCAAAGGGAGCCTGGCGGATCAGATAAGGCTTCCAGGACTCCATCACTTCGCCGCCGGGATAATTTTTGACCGGCCACTGGGTGTTGCCCTCGACCTTGACGCATCCCATCGGACGGACGGTGATTTTGACCGGGGCTTTTTCCTTGTCGCCCACCCGGAGGCAGTTGCGGGGAGCGAAGGCCACTTCGGCGGCTTCCGGCGACTCGAGCGCAAGCCGGAAGGTCACGCGGTTGCCGCGCGGCGTCTGCAGCGGCTGCGCCAGCGCGTCCCCCTCCGGGAAGCGGTCGGCGAAGACCGGCGACCCGATGTCGAGAAGCTTGGCCCGCAGCCAAGGCCGTTCCGGCCCGTCGGCCGGCGGGGCGGCGGCAAAGGCAGTCACGCCGAGCAGGGCGAAGAGGGCGATGATCCGGGATTTAAGCATGATTCAAATTCATTCCTTGATTATGGCTTCGACAGTTCTTTGAGCGCGGCCCGCCGCATGGCGTGGTAACTTGCCGGATCGGCGGCGAAAGCGCGTCCGGTGTACTCGGCAAACGGCCGGGCGTAGATGTTGAGTTTGTCGGGAAATTCCCAGGCCGGGAAGTAAACCCGTTCGATCAGGCCGGGAACTGTTTTCGGCGCTTTGGCGCGGAGCATGTTGAGCAAGGCGGCATCGGTCATTCCCTCGCGGAAGTTGAGCATCCGCAAGCCGGTGCGCAGGCCGTCCGGGCCGCGGTAGAAGAACCAGGCATCCCCCGGCGGGTGGCCGGGATTCTGCGAACCGTCGGGATAGGGCCCGAGCGATTTGGCGTACTCATTTGCTCCCCGGTAGATATTGGCCGCCCAGTTGAGGTAGCCGTCGCAGTTGTATTGGACGGCGAGGATCGGGTAGAGCCGGTTGGAGACGGCGGGACGGTCGAGCTGGCGGTTGGGGAATGGCGGCCAGGGATCGCAGGAGGAGTAGATCCAGAACGCCTTGCCGCTCTTGCGCCGCTCGGCGTTGAGCGGCTGCGAGAAGCGCAGTTTCTGGATATGCATCACCGCATAATCGGTGTGGGGCAGCGTCGCGGTCCGGATGGTGGCGTCGAGATTTTTCACGCCGGGCATGGCGGCGCGGAAGAGCTCGTCGTAACCGAGATAAGTCGGAATGTCTTTGTCCAGCGGCTCGTCCATCAGGTGCTGGCGGTAGCGTGC
>CAZRFG010000373.1:0-3374 GCA_964599205.1 uncultured Victivallaceae bacterium | reverse complement strand
GGCGCGGAGCAACTGAAGGGGGCATGGTCCGATGAAATTCTTTTCCGGTATCCTGATTTCTCTTAATTCGCTCCGCAACAATCCGACCCGGACCGCGCTCACCATGCTCGGCATCGTGATCGGCATCGCAGCGGTGATTGCGATGATGGCGATCGGCAACGGCTCCAAACGCTCGATCCGCGCCTCGATCGAAAAAATGGGGGCCAATTCGGTAATGGTGATGCCCGGCTCGATGAGCCCGCCCGGCGCCGCCCGCCAGGCGGCAGGGAGCGCGGTCAGTCTGACCGGGGCCGACGCCGACGCAATCGGCACTTCCTGCCCCAGCGTCGGAGCTTATTCGCCGGTGGTGCGCGGCAACAACGTCCAGGTCATTTTCGGCAACCTCAACTGGTCGCCCGCCAACCTTTACGGGGTCGCCCCCGCCTACTTTGAAATCCGCAACTGGCAGATCGCCGAGGGACGTTTTTTCACCGCCGCCGAAGTCGACACCAATGCCCGGGTCTGCGTGGTCGGGAGCACCATCGTCAAGGAGCTATTCAAAGGCCTTTCGCCGCTGGGCAGCGAGCTGCGGATCGGCGAAGTGACCTTCACCGTGGTCGGCGTCCTCAAGAGCAAGGGCGCCAATATGATGGGGATGGACGAGGACGACGTCGTCTTGACTCCATGGACCACACTGCAAATGCGCGTGATCGGCCTGAAAGCGGGCAGCGCCGCAAGCACCGCGAGCACGGTTTCGAGCAACCCCGGCGACCGCTTTGCAGTGAGCGGCGTCGCCCTCTACCCCGAGCAGAACACCGCGATCACCAAGGACCATCTGTTCTCCGCCCGCTTCACCCAGATCAACCAGATCGTCTTCTCGGCCGCGTCCTCGGACAAGGTTCAGCAGGCGATCGCCGAAGTCTCCAAGCTGCTGCGCGAACGCCACCGGCTCAAAGCCAGCGACGACGACGATTTCCACGTCCGCAACGTCGGCGACTTCATGACCATGCTCAACCAGACCGGCGCCTTGATGACCAATCTCCTGCTGGGGGTGGCGCTGCTCTCGCTCCTGGTCGGCGGGGTCGGGATCATGAACATCATGCTGGTCTCGGTCACCGAACGCACCCGTGAAATCGGATTGCGGATGGCGGTCGGGGCGCGGGCGCGCGACATCCTGCGCCAATTCCTGACCGAGGCGATCGTGCTGTGCCTCTGCGGCGGTCTGCTCGGAATCGCCTTTGGCCAAAGCGGCGCGCTGCTGATCGAGCACTTCGCCCACTGGCCAATCGAAACCAGTCCGTTGGCGATCATCGCCGCGGTGGCGGTGTCGGTCAGCATCGGCTTGGTCTTCGGTTTCTACCCCGCCTGGAAAGCGGCCAAACTCGACCCCATCGACGCGCTGCGCTACGAATAAAAAGAGGCTTTTTTTCCGGCTGAATCTTTTTCCTGATTTTTTTCATTTCAGCGGCTTGTAATCTTCTGATTCCTATTTATAATATAGGATAAATATTTTTATCGCTTGCCCATATTATAAACTCGGACGGGGAGTCGGGAAAATGAAAGCGGATTTGAACTTGATCGAAGAATTCAAGGAAATTTGCCAGGAACTCGATTGGAAGTTTACCGGACAGCGTTTCGCCGTTTACGGCCTGATGCGCGGCAACGGAGACCACCCCACCGCCGACATGGTCCGTAACGGCCTGCTCGGCCAGTATCCCGCGATCAGCCGCGACAGTGTATTCCGGATCATGAACGACTTCTCCGAAGCCGGAATTTTCCGCCGGATGAACGCCGCCGAACCGGCCCGTTTCGACGCCGACCCCAGCAGTCACCACCACTTTTTCTGTCGCGGCTGCGGCGCGGTGATCGACTTCCGGATCGAAGTGACCTTGTCTTTTCCCGAAATCCCCGGCATCGCCGAGGAGATTGAAATTCACGCCAACGGCCTCTGCCGCAATTGTTCAGACTGTCATAAAGGATCTTGATGGACCCCAAAGCACTCTTCAAAATCGGGTACGGACTCTACGTTCTTACCGCCCGTTCCGGCGACCGTGACAACGGTTGCATCATCAATACCCTGACCCAGGTCACCGGCAACCCCTGCCGGGTCACCATTGCAGTCTGCAAAGAGAATCACACCTGCGGTATGATCAGCGCCGGTGGTCGCTTCAACATCTCGGTGCTGACCGAGGAGGCCGCGTTCGACGTCTTCAAGCACTTCGGCTTTCAGAGCGGCCGGGAAGTCGACAAATTCGCCGCCGGAATCAAGTTCAAACGCAGTCCCGACGGCCTCGCCTATTTGACCGAAGCGGTCAACAGCTTTCTCGCCTGCCGGGTGATCAACGCGACCGACCTCGGGAGCCACATGCTCTTCCTCGCCGACGTGATCCACGCCGAGATTCTGAGTCCGGCCGAGTCGGTGACCTATTCCTACTACCACCGCCGGATCAAGCCCGCTCCGGCCCAACTCCCCGCCAAAGGCTGGCGCTGCCCGGTCTGCGGCCATATTTACGAGGGGGAAACCCTGCCCGATCACTACGTCTGTCCGGTCTGCAAACACAATGCGGCGGATTTTATCAAAATCAACAACTCACAGGAGAAACCGAACATGGAATTGAAGGGTTCGAAAACCGAAGCCAACCTCGCCTACGCCTTTGCCGGCGAATCGCAGGCGCGCAATAAGTACACCTATTTCGCCGGGGTCGCCCGCAAGGAAGGCTACGAGCAGATCGCCGCCCTCTTTGAGCTGACCGCCAACAACGAAAAGGAACACGCCAAACTGTGGTTCAAAGCGCTCGGCGGGATCGGCCTGACCCTTGACAACCTCCGCGCCGCCGCCGCCGGCGAGCACGAAGAGTGGACCGAGATGTACAAGAACTTCGCCGAAGTCGCCCGCCAGGAGGGCTTCGAGGAGATCGCCGCCCAGTTCGAGGGCGTCGCCAAAATCGAGAAGCGCCACGAAGAGCGCTACCGCAAGCTCGCCGCCAACATCGAAAACAACGAAGTATGGGTCAAAACCGGCGATAACCGCTGGGAATGCCGCAACTGCGGCCACGTTTACGTCGGTGCGGAAGCGCCGAAAGTCTGCCCGATCTGCAAACACGGCCGCGCCTTCTTCGAAATCGAAGCCGAAAACTACTGAGTTTATCCTAAAAAGCGGAACGGGAAACGTGATTTTTTCACGTTTCCCGTTTTTTTATTTTTGAGGATGGGGCTCGTTTGATCCAAGAAAGCCTGCGTTTGTCAAGAGCGGCATTACGTAGAAGCGGTCAAAATCCGTTTCTTGCGGCAATGCCAATCAAGCGCATTGCCGCCTGACGAGCCGGTCAAAAGGCTCCACCCATCATATTCAGTTTTCCGGCGGGAGCTCGAGGATGGCGTCGGCTTCGGAGGCG
>CAZRFG010000372.1:0-3381 GCA_964599205.1 uncultured Victivallaceae bacterium | reverse complement strand
GTCTGCTGGAACGAGATGAACCTGGACGGCAGCCTGACCCTGCGCTGCGAGGACGCGGTCGTGATGCAGCCCCAGGCCGAGGAGGTGGACGAACCGCCGCCCCTGCCGCCGCTGTTCAAAGGGTACCTCCGGCTCGGGGCCGGCATCGCCAGCGAACCGGCGCTCGACCGCGATTTCGGCTGCATCGACTTCCTGATTCTTTTCGACTTCGAGGAAATGACCGCGCGTTACTCGCGCCACTTCAGTGGAAAGTCGAATTGAAAAAACGGCGGAAGCGTGCTATAATAAGACCGTTTGAGCGAAAGGGGTCCTATGATGCGTTTTCTGCGCACGGTTTGGCGGTCGTTTCTTCTGATCGGCTGGTTTCTGATTTGCGCTTTGATCGCACTGCCGGGAAAGTTTCTCGGCAAGCGTGAAGCCCTTCGCCGCAACCTCGGCATCACCCGGTTGTGGGCGCGCGGCGCGGCCCGGATTCTCAACATGCATATCAAAGTGATCGGCGACCCCGACTCTTTTGAGGGCGGCATGATCGTCTCCAACCATCAGGGATACATCGATATTCTGGTGTCGGCGTCGGTATTCGCGCTCCGCTTCGCGCCAAAGGTCCAGATCCGTTCGTGGCCGTTCCTCGGCTGGTTCGTCAGCATGAACTTCCCGATCTGGATCGACCGCGAATCGCGCGCCAAGTCCGCCGAGGTGGCAACCGAACTCGAGTGGACGCTCCAGGAAAAACTCTCGATGCTGGTCTATCCCGAGGGCACCAGCACCGACGGCAGCGGGCTGCTTCCCTTCAAATCAACCCCGTTTGAGCCGGTCGTAAAACTGCAGCTCCCGGTGCTGCCGATCCTGATCCGCTATGTCGAAACGCCGGACCGCTATCCGCTGGCCTGGTACGGTGACTTTTCTTTTTTGCCGCACGTCGGATGTCTCATCGGCCGCAAGCGAATTGACGCGACCATGGAGATATTGCCCGCCGTCCATCCCGAGCCCGGCGAAAGCCGCAAGGAGCTCGCCAACCGGATCCATGCCATCATGGACGAAGCGCTTCGGAGATCACTATGAAAAAAAACAACTTTCTCTCTTCGCTGTTGTCGGCCTGGGACCTGCTGCTCGACATTCCGATTCCGCGCGGCCTGGCCCAGGGCGCCGGATACCAGAGCGGCGCCCCGGTGATGCCGCAATGGACGCTGCTGGCAATGCCGGTCCTCGGCTTGCTGGCGGCCCTGCTGCTTGAACTCGGCGGCGCGGCCTGCGGCGCGATCTTCGGCTCGCCCGGCGCGGCGCTGCTCTTCGCCCTCACCACCACCGTGTTCCTGGAGTGGAAGGACTCCGGACGCGGCACCGTGCTGCTGGTCACCGCGATCAGCGCCAAAAGCCAGAAGGTGCCGCTGACCGGACTCCTGCCGCAGCTCCGCGCGCCGCAGCTGGCCGACCTCACCGGCGCGGTGCCGGTGCTGGCGCTGGTGCTGATCGAGCTCTTCAAGCTCGGCTCGCTCTTTGCCCTCTACCACGGCCATGCGATGATCTACCTTTCGGCGGTGCTGCCGCTGGCCTTTGCGGTCCAGGGCTTCCTCGGCACCATGCCCGACCTCGCCACCGGACGGCCGTTCCTGAGCATCCGGGCGGGGGCCGAGAGCCAGATCTTCATCGTCGCGATATTCATCGCGCTTTTTGTGGCGATCCGCTTCCCGGCGGCGGTGCTGGCCGGAGCCGGCGCGATTCTCTTGCTGTCCTACGGCATGCGGAGCCTCTCGGATAAACTCTACGGCGGCATCAGCGCCGAAATGATCACCCTCACCGGGGCGGTGGCGGAGCTGCTGCTGCTCGCCGCCGGAGTTTTGCTGGCCCTCAAATGAACGACCCCAAAGCGGCCGCCGCCAGGCTGGTCGAGTACATCGAGCTCAAAATCCTCAGCGGCGACTACCCGCCGGGCGCATTGCTGCCGTCGATCCGGCGGATGGCGACCAAGTTCGATTTGAACTACAGCGCCGCCTACCGGACGCTCCGCGAGCTGGCCGAGCTCGGCGTGCTCATCCGCGACGAATCCGGTTCCTTCCGCGCCGGACGGCTGCTGCCGGTGACCAAGTGTCCGACCCGCAAACTCGCTTTTCTCGAAGAGGGCAAAGCGGAAAGCCCGCGGGGGTTGCTGGGCTCGGCGGTGCTGGGCATCCGCGACGAACTCCTCGGCAAAGAGTACCAGCTCGATGAAATTCCGATCCATCCGATCAACATCTCCCAAAGTCAGCTGACCGAGCTCGGCCGTCAGTACGACGGGCTTTTTCTGCTCAATTCCTACGACTGGTATTTGAGTTCCTTTGAATGCGCCTGTCCGGCGGTGGGGATGCTGATGCTGAACTCCTTCGGCTGCCGGTTGTCGCTCTTCAATCTCGACCCCTTCGACGCGGCGATGCAGGCCCGCGAATTCTTCATGCACGTCGCCGCGGTGCGCAATGTGATGGTGATTTCGAGCAACGCCCCCGCCTTCCGGGTGCGCGGCAAAGTGTTCCAGTTTTTCTGGGAGGAAATCGGCGGCAAAATCCTGATGCTCGACGGCGACCCGCCGCCGGACTATCAATATCCCGAGGGCTGGGGGATTCTCTTCACCTCCGACTCGCGCGCGCTGGGGGCGATCGACAATTACCGCGAGAACACCGGCCGGAATCTGGCCGAAGACCACCCGGTGTTGAGCATGGACGGCAAAAACGTTCTCGCTCCCGACGTCTATGCCTTTGCCTCAATCGGCATCGACTGGCGCAAACTCGGGCAATTGATGTGCCGCGAACTGATGCGAAAAATCGAAGATCCGCTGGCCGAAAGCCGCAACCTCCTGCTGCCCGGCAAGCTTCGTTTTCATACCGAAGTGATGAATCAAAAAAATCACTAGAGCAAAGCTCAAAATAGCAAAATATAGATTTTAATAGAATCAAAATAATCACTTTTACGCGGATATTTTCGGTTTCACTTTGCTTTTGCAAAAAATTTTGGTTATAATTTAGCCGGTTTAAACCGGAAATTTTGCCAAAGGGAAGGAGCAAAAGCAATGAAAAAAAACCGTAGTTTTACTTTGATTGAGCTGTTGGTGGTGATCGCGATCATCGCCATTCTGGCCTCGATGCTGCTGCCGGCGTTGAATCAGGCGCGGGAAAAAGCTCAGGCCGCCAAATGCGTCAACAATCTGAAGCAGCTCGGGGTGTACGAAAACATGTACGCGATCGATCAGGACGATTATCTGGCGCTGACCATCAATTACAGTATCTACCATCAGAACTGGTTCGAAATCCTCGCCGCCTACGCCACCGGCACCCAGGACGGCACCAACCAGAAAGGGAACGCGCTCTTTTTTGAACAGAAGCGACGCGGCTGGTACACCTACGGTTTTCC
>CAZRFG010000371.1:0-3393 GCA_964599205.1 uncultured Victivallaceae bacterium | reverse complement strand
GGCCAGTACACCAACGACGGCGGCACCCATCTCTCGGCCTTCAAGGAAGGCGTGCTCAAGGCGATCAACGAATACTCCGGCAAGAATTACAAGGCCGACGATGTCCGCGACGGCATGGTCGGCGCGATCGCGATCAAGCTCCAGGACCCGGTTTTCGAGTCGCAGACCAAGAATAAACTCGGCAACACCGACGTCCGCGGCCCGATCGTCGCCGCGGTCAAAGACGCGATCGTCGACTTCCTCCACAAAAACAAACCGGTCGCCGACGCCCTGCTGGACAAAGTCGCCAACAACGAACAGCTCCACCGCCAGATCCAGGAAGCCAAGAAAAAAGGCCGCGAAGCGTCCAAAAAGATGTCGCTGCGGATTCCCAAGCTCAAGGACTGCAAACTCCACCGCGGCGACAAGGGCAAACGCGGCGCGCCGATCCCGGATACGATGATTTTCCTCACCGAGGGCGACTCCGCCGCCGGGCCGCTGGAGAAATGCCGCAACGTCAACACCCAGGCGATCTTCGCCCTCAAGGGCAAGCCGATGAACTGCTTCGGCGAAAGCCGCGACAAAATCTACCAGAACGACGAACTGCTGTTTATCATGCAGGCGCTCGACGTCGAGAACGACACCGAGAACCTGCGCTACGACAAAGTGATCATCGCCACCGACGCCGACGTCGACGGGATGCACATCCGCAACCTCCTGATCACCTATTTCATGACCTACTTTGACCACATCGTCAGTACCGGGCACTTGTACGTGCTCGAAACCCCGCTCTACCGGGTCCGGGTGCGCAAGGAAAAGCCGATCTACTGCTACACCGACGCCGAGCGCGACGAAGCCTCCGCCAAACTCGGCAAGCGCTCCGAAATCACCCGCTTCAAAGGGCTCGGCGAAATCTCCCCCGACGAGTTCGGCGAATTCATCGGCGAAAATATGCGCCTCCTACCGGTGACCGTCGACCACCTCCGCAACATCCCCGAAATGCTGGAGTTCTACATGGGCAGCAACACCCCCCAGCGCCGGGAATACATCATGACCAACCTCGAGCTGAGCAAATATGAGTGACGAAAACCCCCATCCGCCGGAAAACGAAGAACTCGATGACGCCGCCGCGATCGAGGCCGAAGCCCTTGCCGAAGGCGAGGTCGAGGCCGCCCGCACCATCGGCTCCAACGAGTATTTCCGCAACATGATGAACCGGAACTTCCTCGAGTACGCCTCCTACGCCATCCGCGACCGCGCCATCCCCAACGTCGACGACGGTCTGAAGCCGGTCCAGCGCCGCATCCTCTGGGCGATGCACAAAGTCGACGAGAACCGCACCAACAAAGCCTCCTTTGTGGTCGGCGAAGTGATGGGCAAATACCACCCCCACGGCGACGCTTCGATCAAGGACGCGCTGGTGGTGCTCGCCAACAAAGAGTATTTCATCGAGAAACAGGGGAATTTCGGCAATATTTTCACCGGCAGCTCGGCCGCCGCGCCGCGTTACATCGAGTGCGGCCTGACCCCGCTCGGCCGCGAAGTGCTGTTCAACGACGACATCACCGAGATGGTCGAGACCTACGACGGCCGCAACCTCGAGCCGGTGGTGCTGCCGGTCAAAATCCCGTCGCTGCTGATGCTCGGCTCGGACGGCATCGCGGTGGGGATGGCGACCCGGATTCTTCCCCACAATTTCAACGAACTCTTGCGCGCCCAGATCGCCGAACTCAACGGCGAGAGCTTCGAGCTCTACCCCGACTTCCTCCAGGGCGGGCTGATGGACGCCCGCGAATACGCCGACGGCAGCGGCAAAATCACGCTCCGCGCCAAAATCGAAATCGTCGACCGCAAGCTGATCATCCGCGAAATCCCGGCCACCACCACCACCGAGAGCCTGATCGCCTCGATCGAAAAGGCCGCCGAAAAGAACAAGATCAAAATCTCCTCGGTCAACGACTACACCGCCCAGAACGTTGAAATCGAAGTTGTCCCGACCCGCGGCTACGATCCCGAAAAGGCGCTCCAGGCGCTCTACATGTACACCGACTGCTCGGTCTCGATCAGCTCCAACATCACCGTGATCCGCGACTTCCGCCCGGCGGTGATGACGGTGACCGAGGTGATCAGGCGCAATACCGCGAAACTCCTCGAGTACCTCCAGCACGAACTCGAAATCGCGCTCCACAAGCAGAACGAACTCTTTCACGCCAAGACCCTGGCCCAGATCTTCTTTGAAAACCGGATCTACAAGCGGATCGAGGAGTGCGAGGACGAGGGTTCCGAGTATGCCGAAGTCCGCGCCGGGCTCGAGCCCTTTCTCGAGATGCTGCGGCGCGAAGTCACCGACGAGGACATCGACCGTTTGCTCGCCTTGCCGGTGCGCCGCATCGCCCGCTTCGACATCGAGAAGAACCAGAAGGAACTGCGCGAGATCGACAAGGCGATCAAGGACCTCCGCCATCACTTGGGGCACCTCAAGCCCTATGCGATCAAGTACCTCGAGGACCTGGTCGCCAAATACGGCGCCGCCTTCCCCCGCCGCACCGAAATCGTCGAGTCGCTGCGCAAAATCGACCGCAAGTCCGCCGCCCTCAACAACATCAAGGTCGGGCTCGACCGCAAGAACGGCTACATCGGCACCGGGCTCAAGAGCGACGACACTTTGCTCTGCAACGAATTCGACCATCTCCTCTGCGTCGAAAAGAACGGCCGCTACAAGATCATCGACCTTCCGCCGGACAAGCTCTTCATCGGCAAATTCTACGAGTGCCGCCGCCACGACCCCGCCGTCGAATTCGGGGTCATCTATTCCGACAACAAGAGCGGCAAATTCTACGGCAAACGCAGCACCATCGGCTCTTTCATCAAGGACAAAGAGTACAATCTCTGCCCCGCCGGCTGCAAACTCGAACTCTTCACCCCGCGCACCGACGCCGTTTATCAACTGCTCTCCGGCGGACGCGGCAGCCAGGCGACGGAATTGAACCTCCTCACTTTGCCGGTGCGTTCACCGAAGGCCCGCGGCCTCCTGATCAGCACCAAAAAAGTGGCGAAAATCACCCATCTGCGCTATCTCGAAGAGGCCGAGGCCGCCCAGTTCCGGAACGCCGTCTGCGAAGAAGTGACGGAAGAGGAAATCGTTGAAGTAGAAGAACAAATCACCGAGATCGTAGAAAGTGACGGCGAAGTGACGGAAGTCGTCGCAATCCAGATCGAAGTGACGGAAAGCCGCGAATCGACCGTCGTCCCGGTCGAGCCCCCGCCGCCGGCCAAAGCCCCCCGGGCCAGAAAAACCAAACCCGAGGCGCTTCCCGGGCCAACCCCGGAACCAACCCCGGAACCCGCCCCGGCGCCGACTCCGGAACCGGCGACGGAACCGGTCAAGCCGCCCGCGCCGGAACCGGCGAGTCA
>CAZRFG010000370.1:0-3408 GCA_964599205.1 uncultured Victivallaceae bacterium | reverse complement strand
CGATGTACTCCTCGGGGGCGGGGGCCTCGATCATCAAATCGGTCTCGACTTCGAGGAAGCCGGCTTTGTCGAAGCCGCGCCGCAAGGAAGCAAAAAGCGCGGACCGCTTTTCGAGAGCGCCGCGCTTTTTACGGATGGAATCGAGTTCCACGGGAGGACTTCAGCCTTTGCTGACCCGTTCGGCGTATAAACCGGTGCGGGTGTCGATTTTGACGGTGTCGCCGACGTTGATGAAAAGCGGCACCTGGATTTCGTAGCCGTTGTCGATCTTGGCCGGCTTGAGCACGTTGGTGGCGGTGTCGCCGCGGGCGCCGGGCTCGGTTTCGGTGATCACTTTTTCGATGAAGGTGGGGAGGGTGATTTCAATCGGGGCGCCGTTGAAGAGGACGAATTTGCAGAGGCTGTTTTCGATCAGGAAGTAAACCTGGTTGCCGAGGACTTCCGCCGAGACGCCCATTTCTTCGAAAGTTTCGACGTCGCTGAAAATGTAGTGGTGGCCGTCGTTGTACGAGTAGTACATTTCGCGTTCTTCAAGATTCGGCTTGTCGATCTTGTCGGTCGGGCGGTAGGTTTTTTCCATGCCGGAGCCGGTGACCAGGTTCTTCATCCGGCAGCGATAGAGGGCGGTGCCTTTGCCGGGTTTGCAGAAATCAAATTCGGTAATCTGCCACGGCATCCCGTCGATTTCGATCTTCAGGCCTTTCTTGAGGTCCGACGCACTGAACATATCCAACTCCTTTTTCTGATTTGCGCACTTATATCTCAGTAATATACATGCGAATCCGCTTTATTGCAAGGTCGCGGCTTGCATTTTCTTCGCCGGGTCTGTATATTGTGCGATGAAAATACCATATTCAGGAGGTTTTTTTTATGGATCACAAGCACGAGCACAGCCATCCGACTTTTTCCGATAACCATGAGTTCATGGGCGCCGACCTGTGGCGGATTTTTCGGATCATGGGCGAATTCATCGATTCTTTTGAGGAACTCAATAAACTTGATTCGCGAATGATTGCGATCTTCGGGTCGGCCCGCACTGCGCCGGAAAATCCCTGCGCGATGGAGGCCAAAAAACTCGGCGAACTCCTGGTCGAGGCCGGTTACGGCGTGATCACCGGCGGCGGTCCCGGGATCATGGACGCCGCCAATCACGGCGCGTATGACGCCGGCGGCGAGTCGGTCGGGCTCAACATCGCGCTGCCGATGGAGCAGAATACCAATCCGCACCAGACCCGGAGTCTGCAATTCCGCTACTTTTTCACCCGCAAGGTGTGCTTCCTCAAGTACGCGATGGCGGTGGTGGTGTTCCCCGGCGGCTACGGCACCCTCGACGAATGCTTCGAAGTCCTCACCATGGTCCAGACCCACAAGATCAACCGGGTGCCGATCGTGCTGGTCGGCAAGGAATTCTGGGGCGGGTTGATCCACTGGTGCGAGCACGTGCTGGTCAAGGACGGGATGATTTCCCCGGAAGACTTGAAACTCTTCAAGCTGGTCGATTCGGCCGAGGAGGCGCGCGATTATCTCCTTGAGTGCCACCGCTTCGGCGGGCAGGGGACGGTGATCGGAGGAATGTGATGAAACTCTCGGTGGTGAGTTCGCTCTATTGCTCGGAGAATTACCTCGACGAGTTCTGCCGCCGTGCGGCAAAAGCGGCGGAGACATTCGCCGGGAGCGACTACGAAATCGTGCTGGTCAACGACGGTTCGCCGGATGGATCGCTGGCCAAAACGCTGGCGCTCCGCGACGCCGATCCCCGGATCAAGGTGATCGACCTCGCCCGCAATTTCGGCCACCACAAAGCGCTGATGACCGGGATCGCCGAGGCGGCGGGGGACTTCGTCTTCCTGATCGACTGCGATCTTGAGGAAGCGCCGGAGCTCCTGACCGAATTCGCCGCCGAGCTGGAACGCCATTCCGAAGCGGACGTGGTCTACGGCGTCCAGCCGTCGCGCAAGGGCGGCGTTTTCGAGCGCTTCTCGGGACGGCTCTTTTATGCCGTGATGCGGCAGCTTTCCGAAATCGATTACCCCGCCGACACCCTGACCGCGCGTTTGATGACCCGGCGTTACGTCGAGGCGCTGAAGCTCTTTGACGACCGCGAATACGACCTCTGGGTCAACTTCGCGCTGGCCGGTTTCGAGCAGCGGCCGTTGACCGCGGTCAAGCTCGACAAGCAGCAGAGTTGTTACACTTTGCGGCGCAAAATCCGCCATGCGGTCGAGACGGTGACCTCGTCGAGCGCGATGCCGCTCTACTGGATTTTCTTCGCCGGCTGGGCGGTGCTGCTGGTGGCGGTGCTGCATTTGCTTTTCATCGTGATCAACAAAATTTTCTGGGACGTTCCGGCGGGGTGGAGCCATGTGGTCGCTTCGATCTGGGCGCTCGGCGGTTTGACCATGATCTCGGTCGGCACGGTGGGGATTTACCTCGCCAAAATCTTCATCGAGACCAAAAAACGCCCGGCGGCGATTATAAAGCGGAGATACCGCTGATGAATCCCGCGCCGGACCGCGACCAACTTCTTGCCGCCGACGATGAAACCTTGTCGGCCGGCTGCGAATTTGAATTCTGCAAAGGCTCCGGCAACGGCGGCCAGAAACGCAACAAGACCTCGAGCGCGGTGCGCGTCCGCCACCTCGCAACCGGGTTGACCGCCGAAGACTGTTCCGAACGCAGCCAGCACCGCAACCGGGCGGCGGCCCTGGCGAAGCTCCGGATGGAGCTCGCGTTGCACCTCCGCCGGCTTCCGGCGCAACTTCCCGAGCGGAGCGTGACCGCGCTCGAACACCCCGATTATCCCGTGTGGTGCGCCCGCGTGCTCGATGTCTTCGAGGAACACGGCTTTGAACACAAACCGGCGGCGGAGGCGCTTGCGGTGTCGCCGACCGCGCTGGTGAAACTCCTCGCCCGCGATCCCCGGCTTTTTCAATTCGTCAACCAGGAACGCGCCCGGCGCGGCCTGACCATACTCAGGAGATGACCCGATGGAATTCCACTGTTCTTTTGGCCGCGGCAAGTTTTCCCGGCACGCCTTCCGCGACGTCCGCAGTCCGCGCTGGACGACTTCGAGCGCCTGGCTCGAGCTCGACGATGCGATCGTCAACCGGATGCCGGACGAGGTTCGCGGCGACGAGCTCCAAATGGGCGGCGAGCGCGCCGGGGAGAGTTATATTTCGCTGATGCTGAAGGAACCCTTGACCGGCCCGGCGGAGATCCGCACCACCTGTTCGTTTGACGACCGGATGGCGCCCTTGATCGTGCTCTCGCCGACCTTGAACGACGTCCACGGCGAACACCTGGAGCTGGTGCTGTACGACCGCGGGCTCAATTTGTGGTATCACTATCTGGATCAAAACCAGCGCCCGGGGTGGCATCTCCTGGGCTGCCTCGACCTCGAACTCAAGC
>CAZRFG010000369.1:0-3419 GCA_964599205.1 uncultured Victivallaceae bacterium | reverse complement strand
TCCGCGACCACCAGCGGCAACACCACGACCTACCGCGACAACACCGGCAACCTGGTCGGCTCCGCGACCACCAGCGGCAACACCACGACTTACCGCGACAAAAACGGAAATACCGTCGGCTCCGCCACCGTAAATGGCAACAGCACCACCTACCGCGATCGCACCGGCAATACCACCGGAACATCCACGACAAGGGGCAGCACGACCCCCTACCAAAATCCGCTGTGGCGAGCGCCGGAAACCAGGAAATAGGAACATATCGATGCAGGTCTCAAAACGATTTTTGACCTTGGTTTGTTCTCTTTTCATGGCATCATACTATTGTTCGAAATCAATTGATCGGAAACATCCCTGAAGTGAAAAAGACACTCCGGAAGTTTGGAATTGGCGCGGCCTCGATTGCGTTGCTGTTGCTTTGCTCCTGTTTTGCCCGCTCCGCCAGAACCGGAGACTTCGGCAAATCGATGCACGCGGAATATCATTGCGAAAAACCGGGGATCGAGTGGGTGGAAATACAAGCCGATATGATGTATAACAGCGGATTGGTCATGCCGGAAATTTGCTTCACTACCGAAAAAGATGCCATTCACATCGACGCAACCCTTGATTTGGCGGGAAAAGATAAAAGTTCGCTTCGTTTCCCCTGGCGGATTCCAGTCTCCCGGGAAATCAATCTCATTACCTTCGGCCCGGACCACGAAGTCCTCTGGCAACGCAAGTGATCGCCTGCGGAAAATCGTTGTTGCGCTCCTGGTCGGTTCCCCTTTGACGATCTTCGATGGCGGCGACAGCCAAGCGGGGCAATGCCGAATTCACTACCCCTTTGGAGTCCGAAAACTCGGTGTGATTGCCGTTTCCGTCGGGGTATTTCCCTCCTCCTTTTACTTCTTTGAAATGGCGGCAAAACGCTTTCGCGGGACTTCCCTCGCCCTTTTTCCGCCCGGTTTTGCAGCGGTCTCCGTAGGAGACAAGTTGGATTGATTCCGGCGGGAAGTCGCCGTGAGTGCGGGACTTATACGAAAATGTGTTTGATGATCCCCTGATTTTACAGTTTATGTATAAGTAAATCCATAAAAGCTGCCGGCTCGATATTTCTTGATCGTTCAATTTAAACCGATTACAAATTATTCCTAAAAGTTGGCACGGTTGGTGCTTGGGGGCAAAAAAGCGGTTTTTCGGGATTTTTGTTTGAAACTCAAAGAAAGGAAACGGGTCAGCACCATTTCTTCTCCGCATCCGAAACGCCAAGTTCCAGTCCCATCGGCACCAAAACAAGGAATCAGGGAGTATGATCAAGTTTGAACGATTGAAAAGATGCGCGACGGCGGCCCTGCTGACCGTCCTCGTCTTCGGCGGCGTCGCGCTGAGCGCCGCCGAAACCCCCGCAGTAGCCGCTGCGGCCCCCGCCGCTGCGGCCCCCGCCGCCGCCGAAATCAACACCGGCGATACCGCCTGGGTGCTCACCTGGTCGGCGCTGGTGCTGATGATGACCATCCCCGGCCTCGCCCTCTTCTACGGCGGGCTGGTCCGCCGCAAAAACGTGCTCTCGGTGCTGATGCAGTGCTTCTTCATCACCGGCATGGTCAGCATCTTCTGGGTGGTGCTCGGCTACAGCCTCGCCTTCGGCCCCGACGTCGGCGGCAAAGGACTGATCGGCGGCCTCGAGTGGGCCTTCCTCAACGGCGTCGGCCTCACCCCCGACAGCTTCTACGGCGCCACCGTGCCGCACCAGGCCTTTATGATCTTCCAGTGCATGTTCGCGGTGATCACCCCGGCGCTGATCGCCGGAGCCTTCGCCGAACGCATGAAGTTCGCCGGCTTCTGCGTCTTTTCGCTGCTCTGGGTGGCGCTGGTCTACGCCCCCGTCGCCCACTGGGTCTGGGCCAAGGGCGGCATCCTCGGCGCCGAAGGCACCCTCGACTTCGCCGGCGGCACCGTGGTTCATATCAACGCCGGGATGGCGGCCCTCGCCGCGGCGCTGGTGCTCGGCAGGCGCAAAGGCTATCCCCACAAGATTTCCCCGCCCCACAACCTCCCCTTTGCGGTGATCGGCGCTTCGCTGCTGTGGGTCGGCTGGTTCGGCTTCAACGCCGGCAGCGCCCTCTCCGCCAACGGAATCGCCGCCAACGCCTTCGTCGTCACCCACATCGCCGCCGCCACCGCCGCGGTCACCTGGGCGCTGATCGACTGGCTGGTCAACAAACACGCCACCGTGCTCGGCACCATCACCGGCGCGGTCGGCGGCCTGGTCGCGATCACCCCCGCCGCCGGCTTCGTCAGCATCACCGGCGCGCTGGCGATCGGGGTCGGCGTCTCGGTGATCTGCTACGTCTTCGTCGCCTACCTCAAGCCGAAATTCGGCTACGACGACTCGCTCGACGCTTTTGGCGTCCACGGCGTCGGCGGGATCTGGGGCGCGCTCGCCACCGGCCTCTTCGCCACCAAAGCGGTCAACGCGGCGGGCAATGACGGGCTCTTTTACGGCAACCCCGCTCTTTTCCTGATCCAGCTCAAAGCGACGGTGATTTCGATCGTCTTCGCCTTTGTGATGTCGGTGATTCTGCTC
This sequence comes from uncultured Victivallaceae bacterium, assembly GCA_964599205.1. Taxonomy (GTDB): domain Bacteria; phylum Verrucomicrobiota; class Lentisphaeria; order Victivallales; family Victivallaceae; genus JAVBUI01. The sequence goes on along the minus strand of CAZRFG010000369.1, from coordinate 853 downwards.
AAGCTGGTGGATCTCGTGATCGGACTCCGGGTCACCGAACAGAGCGAACGCATCGGCCTCGACCTGACCGAACATCGCGAATCCGGTTATACCATTCTCGAATAAAGGAGTTTTCCATGAAATACATCATCGCCATCATTCAGCCCGACCGGCTTGACGACGTCCTCGACGAGTTGTCGGCCCGGGAAATCCACCTGGTCACCGTCTCCAACGTGATGGGCCGCGGCCGCCAGAAAGGCGTTCCCACCATCTACCGCAGCCACAAGGAAGCCGGCAGTCTGCTCCGCAAAGTCAAAGTCGAAATCGCAGTCAACGACCCGTTCGTCGATGCCGCCGTCGACGCCATCATCGCCGGCGGCCGGACCGGAGAAATCGGCGACGGCAAAATCTTCATCCTCGATATCGAAGATTGCATCCGGATCCGCACCCGCGAATCCGGCAACGAAGCGATCGGCTGAACCCGGCCACCCCAAACGCCGGAACCTCCACGCCGGAAGGACGCACGTCCTTCCGGCATTTTTTTTGCAGCGCCCCCGGGAATTTCACCGTCCGCAAACTTGCACCGGCGGACAATTTTATTTGACCTCGCGCCAAACCCCTTCGCAGCGCCGGGTCTGGCGGTCGACGGCGCTGAAGGCGACGGTCCGGTCGCCGAATTTGAACTGGAGCCGGCAGTGGATCGGATCGCGGTAGAGGAGCAGACTCAGCTCTTTGGGGCCGGTCCAGCAAGCGCGGAGGTGGGCGCCGGGAGCGAGGAAGGCGAGTTTGGTCGCGGCGGTCGGACGGCTGCCCCATTGCTCAAAAGGAAACGCGATCGTCTCTTCCGGGAGCTGGAGCAAAACGCGGTCGGCCT
>CAZRFG010000368.1:0-3441 GCA_964599205.1 uncultured Victivallaceae bacterium | reverse complement strand
TTCCGGGCGCGTTGCCAATGCGTCGCCGAGACCGGCCGGAAGCCGGATTTCTCCAATACCCGGTGCGACGCGGTGTTTTCCGGTTCGGATTCGGCGAGTACGCGTTTGACCGCCGGTTGCGCCAGCGCCCAGGCGGTGACGCATTGCAGCGCCTCGGTCATCAGGCCCCGGTTCCGGAATCCGGGATGGATGCCGTAGCCGACTTCGACCTCGCCCGCCGCATCCGGGACATTCATAAAGCAGAGACTCCCGACCGCGACATTGCGATCTTTCAACACAATCTGCCAATTGGTGATCCACGGGAAAGCCACCGGGGTTTTCAGCGCCAGATCATATAGATAAGCCATCGCCTCGCGGGTGTGCTCGTCGAGCTCATTCCCGGAAGCCGCCAGCCCCAGCGCCGCCTCCATTTGCGGCGTTCCCGCCAGCAGCAGTTTCAATTGGCTCAATTCCAACGGAACAATTTTCAAACGCGGTGTTTCAAGCATCATTTCTTTTTCATATCCGGCATTTTTTATTGGCAAAGTGAATTCAGCATTTGCGAAACCTATGGATTATTCGGGAACTTATTTTGATCGTTTTCGATACTGCCGGTTTTGATATTCCACACCAGATCCAGCGGCAGGAGCAGATATCCTTCGGCCGGCCCGATTTTGATCTTCAGGCGGTCGGCATTGAGCCGGGTGACTTTGAACGTCGAGCTCACCGGGGTCATCACGGTTTGCACCGAGGTTGCGGTTTTCAGTACTTTTTCGGCGTTGATTCCGAGGGTGATCTTCCCGTCCATCGGGATCGGTTGCAGATCTTTCAGCAGCTCCGGCCGGTATTCCGGGTCACGCAGCATGTCTTCCACCCCGGCACTGGTGAAAAAGCCGATTCTGCCCTGATCATAAATTGCGTCGGTGGTGATCTGACGTTTTTTGCCTTCGAATTCGCTTCGTGACGCGAATCGGAGCAAAACAACTCCGGTCGAGTCGGAACGGCTGGAGAGCTTGAAATTGTCATCTTTGTACATGCCGCAGACTGTCGAACATTGCCAATGGCTGGTCGAGACATTGGTGAATTCCGGCAGCCGTCCGGTGATTTTTCCGGAACGGTCGACGGAGAAAAGCATCCGCGGCATGCGGCTTTGGCGATGGTGTGAAAACGGCAGAAATGACGAGACGATCCGGTCGCCGTCCAGTGCCGCGCCGGGAGTGACGGTGAGGCGGTACCCGTCTTTGACCGCGGTCACGGCGATGGCAAATTTCTGCTTGAACGTGCCGTTGTCCAGGGTCACCCGCCAGCCCTGTTCGCCGACCGGGAAGCTCCGGCTCAGGTCTTTGATTTTGGCGGTCACGGTTTCGGAATTGAGGGTGAATTGGAATTCTCCCCGGATCGACGGTGCGCTTGACACATCCGGCTTCGCGTCTTCGTCCCGGGCGACGGTCGATTCGATGGCAAGTTGCCATGCGGTCGGCGAATCGGTGCGAAGTTTTGCCGTCACTCGATTGATCAGCCATTTGGCTTGATCATCCGGCGCACTCGGGCTGGTCAGGCGATCGACCGCTTCATCGCCCGCCGCGGCGAGCGCGAGAAGGCAGAAGCACAACAACATGATTCGCAAAAGGAACGATCGCGGCGGATGTACGGCAGTTTTCTTCACGGCGTCACCGCTTTCCACTTGAGTTGACTGCGTTGGCGGCTGATTTTTTCCCACTTGCCGATCTGTTCAAACGCGGTATTTTCGTCGATCGGAACGTATTTGGAAGCGTGTGTGAATGGCCATCCGGCGAACGAAGTTGTCTTCAGAATCCTCCGGTTGTCCTCATTATCGACGCGATAGGGAGCGAAATGCCCCTTCGGCGGATTAGCGACCACAATTTCGCCGTCTTTTTCCTCGTAGGGGCGGGAGAAGAATTCGATTTCGGAATAAAAATAAAAGGTGTCTCGCTCCAGCGAAATGATGATCATGATATACGATTTTTGGGTGTTATTCGTGCCGTAAAGGGCAAAAAACTCCCTGCCGTCAGGCTTCACCGCCTCGCGGTCCGACCGGCACCCCGTCAGCGGCTGCAATGCGGCGAGAAGCAGCAGCGCGATTCGCAAATGGAACGATCGCGGTATCAGGAACCGAGCCCTGAATCGCTTGGGGCCGGATGATTTTAATTCGGGCAATGCGGATGGTGTCATGGCTGGAGGTGGATGTTTTCCACTTGCTTGAGTTCGGTTTTCAATTCAGAGATTTCGTTGGCGGATGAGATGAAGTAGGAAATTTCAAGGTGGAAATAGACATTGAAGGTGTTGGTTTCGATGTCCCGGCAACCGGCGTTGTAGGAGAGCACGAGATAATAGCCGGTGCGGATGGCCACCCCGCCGTCTCTTTTTTCAACCACGGGCCGGGGAATCGGGATGATCCGGTGTTCCCGGCCGTAGGCGACGCCTCGAATCGCTTTGCCGGTTTTAATTTCTTTCAGCAGAAACGACGCCGGGAGGCCGGGACTCTGCCAGCGGTCGAAAATCGGAGCGGGACGGCCATTCTCATCCGGCTTCAGGTTAAAACGGCAGGATAGATCCGCCGCCGGATTGGCGACAACAGCAAAAACCTGTTCCTTGGCTCTGCGGTTGTAAAATGCGCTCCATACCTCGGCCGGGTGCACTTTTGCCGAAACGACCACCAGCCGGTCGTCGCCGGCGGATTCGCGGTCCGACCGGCAACCCGCCAGGGACAGCAATGCGGCGAGGAGCAGCAGCGGGAGATGGATTCTGCGCATTGGTTTCCTCCTTCGAAGTATTTATCCCAGTCGTTCGACCACTTGCATCACCGGAATCATCATCAACAGCGGAACCGGCAGCATCGCGCCGAGATTGACCATCCAGATTACGCCAAGCTTGATTTCCCGGCGGGAATAACCAAGCCAGATATCAAAGCCGAGGACGGCAACGGCTACGGCGATCGCGGCGGCGGCATAGGGGAGAAAATGTTCCGGCTTGAAAACCGCGGCGAATTCGAATGTTTTGACTACGGCATAGCATAACAAACACGCGTTGAGCGTACTCAGCACCTTGAGCGACAAAGACCGTTGCATCAATTCCCTCCTCCGCCGGTCGCGGGTATGATTTCGTTGTCTTAGAGCCAATTTCAAAAGTTCTTTCGGTCGCCCGGCAGGTTGGTGTTCCCGCCTGACCGGGAGCGATTTCGGGACATACCGCTTGGGGTATGCCCCTCAATCTACCCGGCCATGCGGAAAAACCTCCGCTTCCGGATCGTTCCCGAAATTACTTTTGCAATCGGCTCAGAGCTAATTTCAAAAGTTCTTTCGGTCGCCCGGCAGGTTGGTGTTCCCGCCTGACCGGGAGCGATTTCGGGACATACCGCTTGGGGTATGCCCCTCAATCTACCCGGCCATGCGGAAAAACCTCCGCTTCCGGATCGTTCCCGAAATTACTTTTGCAATCGGC
>CAZRFG010000367.1:0-3460 GCA_964599205.1 uncultured Victivallaceae bacterium | reverse complement strand
GATGTCGATCGGCAAGACCTTCAAGGAGGCCTTCCAGAAAGCGATCCGGTCGCTTGAAAGCGGCCGCTACGGCCTCGGCATGGTGAAGAAAATCGAGGCCCTTTCCGCCGCCGAGCTCCGCGAAAAGTTGCACTCCCCGTCGAGCGAACGCTATTTCATGATCTACGAGGGGTTCAAAAAGGGCCTCACCGTCGACCAGGTTTTCGCCGAAACCCAGATCACCCGCTACTTCCTCCAGGAAATCAAAGAACTCGCCGAACTCGAACTTAAACTCGCTTCCTGCAACTGGATGACCCTCTCCGACGAGCTTTTCCGCGAAGCCAAAATCGCCGGTTTCGCCGACCGCTACCTGGCCAAACTTTTCAGCGTCACCGAAAAAGAGATCCGCGACCGCCGCTTCAAGCTCGGCATGTTCGCCACCTACTGCCGGGTGCCGGTCAGCGGGGTCGAAAACGCCGACTACTACTACTCCACCTACTCCGGCGCGCCGGATGAGGTGCCGGTTTCGGACCGGCGCAAAATCATGGTCCTCGGCGGCGGCCCCAACCGGATCGGCCAGGGGATCGAATTCGACTACACGTGCGTCCACGCCGCCTTTGCGCTGCGCGACGCCGGCTATGAAACGGTGCTGATCAACTGCAACCCGGAAACCGTTTCGACCGACTACGACACCAGCGACAAGCTTTACTTTGAACCGCTGACCATCGAGGACGTGATGTCGGTGTTCGCCAAGGAGAAACCCGAGGGCGTGATCGTCCAGTTCGGCGGCCAGACCCCGCTCAACATCGCCCAGGAGCTCAAGGATCTCGGCGTCAACATCATCGGTACCCAGCCCGAAGGCATCCGCCTGGCCGAAGACCGCGAATACTTCCGCGAACGGATGATCGCGCTCGGCATCCGCCAGCCGGAGAGCGGCACCGCCCGCTCGCTGGAAGAGGCGATCGCGCTCGGCCGCCGGATCGGTTATCCGGTGATGGTCCGGCCCTCCTTTGTGCTCGGCGGCCGCGGCATGGCGGTGCTCTACGATGAAGCGATGCTGACCCGTTACGCGATCGAAGCGATCCAGGTCAGCCCGGAATACCCGATGCTGATCGACCGTTTCCTCGACAATGCGATCGAGGCCGAAGTCGACGCCCTCTCCGACGGCAGCGACACCTTCGTCGCCACGGTGATGGAGCACATCGAGCTGGCCGGCATCCACTCCGGCGACTCCGCCTGCGCGATTCCGCCGGTTTCGCTGCCCGCCCGCCATATCAAAACGATCGAGGAACAGGCCGCCGCGATCGCCCGCGACTTCAAGGTGGTCGGCATCCTCAACGTCCAGTTCGCGGTCTGCGATGATCAGGTTTACATCATCGAAGCCAATCCGCGCGCTTCGCGCACGGTGCCGCTGGTGGCCAAGATCACCGGCGTGCCGCTGGCCCGGATCGCCACCAATCTGATGCTCGGCCACAAGCTCGCCGAGTACAAAGATCTGCTGCAGAAAAAAGACCGCAGCTACGTCGGCGTCAAGGAAGCGGTCTTCCCGTTCAACATGTTCCCCGAAGTCGACCCCGTGCTGGGGCCGGAAATGCGCGCCACCGGCGAAGTGATGGGCATCGCCGAGTGTTTCGGGCTGGCCTATTACAAGGCCCAGCTCGCGTCCGGCAGCCGGCTGCCGCTCAGCGGCGCCGCGCTGATCTCGGTCGCCGAGCGTGAACGCAAGTATCTGCTGCCGGTGGCGAGCGGTTTGGCCGAACTCGGCTTCAAGCTGCTGGCGACCGAGGGCACCGCCGCGTTCCTCGCCGGGCACGGCATCGTCGCGGAGACGGTCAAAAAGCTCAATCAGGGCCGCCCCGACCTCGGCGACCTGATCAAGAACAAAGCGGTCCAGCTGATCATCAACACCCCGATCGGGCGCAGCGGCATGATCGACGACAGCTATATCCGGATGATGGCGATCCAGTACAAGGTTCCGTATGTGACGACGATGGCCGCCGCCTGTTCGACGGTGGCGGGGATCAAGTCCGCGGCTTCGGGCAAACTGACGCCGAAGTCGCTTCAGGAGTATCAGGCCGGCAAGTAAAAGGTACCACTAAAAACTGGGAAACTTGGTGTAAAAACGTGCCTTGCGTTTGTATTCGCGACCTTGTGCGCATCTGGTTGCCTCTGGTAGCCAGATGCTTACAAAATCGCAACTCCGAGCCGCAACTCACTGTTTTAACACTCAAGCCAGTTTTTAGAGGTACCCTAAAAGGAGAGCGATGCCCCGCCGGAAAGCGGGGCGGTGACTTTTGACCTTGAACGACCGCGGCGGCAGGCGACCGCCGCACCGAGAGGACCTCCGGCCTGTTCCGGAGGAGCAAGGGAGCGCAAGACTCCCGCTCCCTCAACCCAAACGTATGGAGTAAAAAATGGCACTGTTCAGCAGCGGAAAATATTCGACTTTGCAGATCCCGACCCCGGGTGCGGAGCGGCGCATGGTGATTCCCGACGGTTCCTGGCTCAAATGCAAGAACTGTTCGCAGACCCTCTATTCCGACCGCCTCGAAGACAATCTCCAGGTCTGCTGGTACTGCAACTGCCATCTGCCGATGACCAGCGAGAGCCGGATCGAGTCGCTGACCGACGAAGGCTCCTTCGTCGAAATCGACGCGAATTTGACTTCGGCCGACCCGCTTAACTTCTTTGACCTCAAGAGCTACGCCAAGCGCAACGACGAGAGCCGGGCCAAGACCGGGCTGAAAGACGCGATCATCTGCGGCGCCGCCACCTTGAACGGCCGTCCTTACGCGATCGGGGTGATGGATTTCCGCTTCATGGGGGCCAGCATGGGCTCGGTGGTCGGCGAAAAAATCGCCCGGCTGGTCGAGCTTGCCACCGCCCAGAAAATGCCGGTGGTGCTGGTTACCGCCTCCGGCGGCGCCCGCATGCAGGAGGGCATCCTGAGTTTGATGCAGATGCCCAAAACCTGCGCCGCGCTCCAGCGCCACGCCGAAGCCAATCTGCCCTATATCGCGATTCTGACCAATCCGACCTACGGCGGGGTCACCGCGAGTTTCGCCGCCGTCGGCGACGTGATTCTGGCCGAACCCGGCGCGATGATCGGCTTCGCGGGGCCGCGGGTGATTCAGGAAACCACCAACTCGAAACTCCCCGAAGGCTTTCAGACCGCGGAGTTTCTGCAGGAAAAAGGGCTGGTCGACCGGGTCATCGAGCGGAAAAATCTTCGCAAGGAACTCGGTTTGCTGCTTGAATATTTTGCTTGAGGGTGTATTGTACCTTTGAAGACGCGAAATCGCGGCGAACGCCCGGGAACGCGCAAGTTGTCAATTTTGCCGGGTCGGACCCCGTGCGTTGTCGTTATGCCAATCGAGTCAGGTGGGGAACCAAGCAGCTCTACGCAAATTACGGCAGGCGCCGCGGGCCATCTGCCCCGGCTCTTTTTTTTGCCATTGAGCCCAACGGGCTCAACGGCAAA
>CAZRFG010000366.1:0-3474 GCA_964599205.1 uncultured Victivallaceae bacterium | reverse complement strand
CCCCCGCCTTCCAGGAAGTGATCGGCGCAATGGAGAAGAAGGAAGCCACCATTCTCGCCGCCAAGGCCTATTCGGTCAAAATCGTGCCCGCCGCCGGCTCTGAAGCCGCCCGCATCCGCCAGGAGGCCAACTCCTACCGCTACCGCACCTCCAAGGTCGCCGAAGCGGAGGCGCAGCGCTTCAACAAACAGTTGATCAGTTATCTCGCCATGCCGGAGATGTTCATGCTGAGTTCCCGGTTGTCGCTGCTCGAAACCGATGCCGCCGATATCCGCAAGTTCGTGCTGAGTTCGTCGCTCCAGAATGAGATCTACGAGCTTAATTTCGAACAAAAAGAACGGCTCGATCTGGTCGATGCCGATCTCGGGACACTGGTCAACAAAAACTGAAATTGATATAAATTTAGGAGTTGATTTTATGGACATGGGTAATTTCTTCAGACACTGGCCTACGGTTCTCCTGGGCGTGGTGGTCGCGGTGGTGCTGTTGCTGGCGATCGTGACTTTTCAGGTCAATCAAACCGAGTGCGCGGTGATGACCACGCTCGGCCGGATTTCCGAATACCAGCCGGAGCCGGGCTTGCACTTCCGTTTCCCGTATCCCTTTCAGCGGGTCTACAAATTCGACCGCCGCACCCGTTGCTTTGAGGGCAACGCCGGCAAGCTCGAGGAATCGACCACCGCCGACGGCCAGAACATCCTGGTCGGCATTTTCGTCAACTACCGGATCAGCGATCCGGTGAAGTTCTTCACCTCGTTTGAACAGATCGCCGAAGCGGAAAAGCAGCTCAACAACTGGATGCGGGACGCCCGCAACGCCACCTTCGGCCGCTACCGCTTTGACCAGATCATCAACACCGACGCCAAAAAGATGATGCTCGGCCAGATCCAGAGCGAGATCAAAAAAGAACTGGTCGGCCGCGCCGAAGCCTTCGGTCTTGAAGTCCAGGCGGTCGGGATCAACACCATCAACGTGCCGACCACGATCAGCGAGGAAGTCTTCAAGCGCATGATCCAGGAGCGCAAGGTCGCCGCCCAGAACTACCTCTCCAAGGGGGAACAGGAAGCCTCCGACATCCGCACCAAGGCTGACCAGGAACGCGCCGCGATCCTGACCGACGCCGAAGCCGAAGCCAAGAAGATTCGCGCCGAGGGCGATGCCGAAGCCGCCCAGTACTACGAAGTCTTCAAGGCGAATCCGGAACTCGCGGTGTTCCTGCGCAAGCTCGATTCGCTGCGCCGGATCATGAAGGGCCGCACCACGCTGGTGCTCGACACCAACGCCGCGCCGTTCGATCTCCTCAATCCGGGAGCTTCCAACCTCAAGCCGGCGGTCGTTGGTCCGGTCGTCAACAAGTGATGTACGCTGAGGAGTATTATTATGGCGGAAATTGATAACAAAAGCGGGGAATTCGACACCTCCGGCCAGTACGACTCCGGTCTTCAGGCCCTGGTGCGGAGTCTGCGCATGGCATTCTTCCTCTTGCTGATTCTGATCATCGGCATGCTGATCTACTTCTTCACCCTCGGCGGCTACGTCGAGGTCAAGCCGCAGGAGTCGGTGATCGTGCTCCGGTTCGGCAAATTCCACAAGTCTTACGACATCGGCTGGACCTGGTATTTCCCCTATCCGGTGAGCCAGTTCATCATGGTCCGCACCAGCCCGCAGTTCCTCCAGGTCAACTTCACCGCCGACGACACCGCGATCGACGGCGGCGACCAGCAGGGACGGGCGCTGGAGCCCGGCCGCGACGCCTATCTCATCACCGGCGACGCCAACATCATTCACGCGTCGTGGAACATCGTCTACCAGATCACCGACGTCAAGCGTTATTATGAGAGCACCCAGACCCCGCCCAAGCCGACCGATCCGGATGTGCTTGAGCAGGACAAGGCCGGCTACGCCGGACGCCGGGGCCCGCAGACCATGCTGACCAACTACTTCCGCCAGGCGGTGATCCAGGTCACCTCGACCCGGCCGGTGGATGATATCCTCTACACCAAGCAGAGCGCCTATCGCGAAGACGTCCAGCGGGTTTTCGCCCAGCTGGTCGAGAATGCCGACATCGGCGTCGAAGTGACCGGCGTGACCCTCGACCGCGCTTCGGCTCCGCTGAAGACCAAGGCCGCCTTTGACGAGGTCGCCGCCGCCAGCAACACCATGTCGACGATGATCAATGAAGCCCGCGAATATCAGGTCCGGGTCGGCAATGAAGTCATCGCCAACAAGGTTACCGTCATCGCCGAAGCCGAAACCTATCGCAAACGGGTGGCTTCCGAAGTCAAGGCCGAAAGCATCTACTTCAAGAGCATCGACGCCGCTTACAAGGCCAGCCCGCAAACCGTGCTGATGGCGCTTTACAACCAGACCCTGGCCGATGTGCTCGAAGCGCAGGAAGGCAAATACATTCTCGGCACCGAAACGGCTGCCGGCCGCAAGCAGGTACGTCTCAAGATCAATCCGGAGCCGCTTCGCAAGGCCAATCCGGCGAATACGGAGGCCAATAAGTAATGAATACGCAAGTCAAACCCCAGGATTGCTGTTCGGAACACGCCGACCATCATCATCATCATGAAAATTGCGGCTGCGGCCACGACCACTCCGCCGGAGCGGCCGGTGCGGAACGCACTTACTGCCCCTGCGGGCATGATGATCCCGCGGTCGGCGGGGCCGGTCACGACCGGGCGATGGGCCGGATCTCTTCGGCGCTGATCGGCGGGATGCTGATCATCAACAGTTTCCTGCTTGAGCGGATGCTTCCGCAGCAGCAGTTTGCGGCGATGTTCAGCGCCCTGGCCGGCGCGGTGGTGCTGGCGCTGCCGATCGTGGCTACCGCGATCCGCGACCTGATTCACGGCAAAGTCTACATGAATGAACTCGTCGCGCTGGCCATCCTGGCCGCGCTGGCGAGCAGCAACTATCAGTCCAACGGAAGCGGCGACTTCCAGACCGCGGGCATCATCGCCTTTTTCCTGCTGTTGACGATCATCATCGAAACCCGCACCGCCAGCGGCGCGCAGCGCTCGATCGAGGAACTGATCAAGCTGACTCCGAATACCGCCCGCCGCCTCGAAAACGACCAGGAAGTCGACGTCGAAGCGGTCAACCTCAAGATCGGCGACATCATCCGCGTCCGTCCCGGCGAAAACTTCCCGGTCGACGCCAAGATCATCCGCGGCGAGAGCACGGTCAACCAGGCCTCGATCACCGGTGAATCGGTGCCGGTCGAGAAATTCGTCGGCGACGACATTTTCGCCGGTACCCAGAACCTGACCGGTCTGGTCGATCTCGAAGTCACCAAGGTCGGCGAAGACACCACCCTCGGCAAAGTCAAGGAAATGATCCTCGCCGCCGAAGGCAGCCGTCCGCCGGTGGTCCGGATCATCGACCGTTATGCCGGATACTACACCCCGACCGTACTGATGCTGGCGGCGGTGACCTGGTGTTTTACCACCGATATGGACCGGGTGATCA
>CAZRFG010000365.1:0-3476 GCA_964599205.1 uncultured Victivallaceae bacterium | reverse complement strand
CCTGAACTCGAGGCTCCGCCTCGGCCTCCGCCAAAGGGCTCCGCGCCCTTTGGAATCCGGCGCCAGGGCCGGGTGGCCCTGGACCCCTGCTCGGCGGGGGGTACCCGCCTCGCGATTACGGGGCAGCTTACGCGCCCCGAGACCGGCGAGGTTACCCGAGGGAGACGGTCGCCCCCCCTCGCGATTAACGGGTCTTTCCTTGCATAAACCCTCCCGACAGGCTACATTATCCCGCCAACACCCAAGGAATCTTTCGATGTCACGCTCAATCGCCAAACCGCCCGGCAGCTTCGACCAGATCTGCGGCTACGTCGAAAACCATATCCTCTCCGGCCATTACCCGGTCGGCAGCGCCGTCCCCTCCGTTCGCCGCCTCGCCGCCAAATTCAAAGCCGGCAACACCGTAACCCAACTCGCATTGCACGAACTGGTCCACCGCGGCCTCCTCGAAGCCCGCCCCCAGCGCGGTTTTTTCGTCCTCCGGCGCTTCCCCGAATTCTACCCCGACCGCCCCCGCCGGATCGTGGTCTTCCAGAAAAATCTGCTCAACGAAGGCATGCTGATCTTCGCCATGCTCCAGGGCTTCCTCGAATCCGCCCGCGACGGCGGCGCGGCCGTCCAAATCCACTACCTGCCGCCCACCGAAATCTCCCCCGCCAACCTCAAAAAAGCAGTCGCCGACGCCGACGGCGCCGTCCTCCCCCATTCCATCGACCGCGAAGTCCTCCCCGAACTCCATCTGCCCTGCCCGGTCATCGGCATGCTGGCGCAAAACGTCTTCGGCGGCACCATCTCCGCCATCAATCTCGATTTGACGGAAACCGCGCGCCAGGCCGCCGCATTTTTCCGATCCCGCCAGATCAGCCAAGTCGAAATCCACTCCGCCGGCGACGACCCCTACGTCAGCCGGGCGCTGGCCTTCCAGGCCGTCTTCAAGCTTGGCGGCGGCCGGGCGAAAATCAGGAAAGACGCCCCCGCCAAACTCCTCCCCGCCGCCACCGGAGTCGGCTATTTCTTCAGTTCCGACAGTTACCTCGAGGGCCTCGCCCGCCAACTCCCCGGACTCCCCTGGCACGACCCCGGCGTCGCCATCCTCGGCGTCGACGGCAAACGCCTGCTCGAACCGGACTTTCCGCTTTGGCCGACCGTCGCCGTCGATTACCGCGAGATGGGCCGCATCGCCTACCAGGAACTGATGCGCCGGATCGCCGAACCGGATTCCGCCCCGCGCCAGATCAATGTATTTGGAAAATTGATTTAATATCATTTCTTCAAAGTATTTATAGATTCAATAAGTACAGCTTCAATACAGTTCTTCCCGGCTATTTCCGAATCTCCGGTTGCAGTTCCGCTTTTTTGTCCTATAATTATGCGGCAGGAGAAAATTTATGAATGTGTCCACTCTCGAGTATATCGTAATCGGCGTCTATCTTGTTTTCATGCTGGTGATCGGCTGGGCTTTTCACGCGTTCAACCGCGATACCGGCGACTATTTCCGCAGCGGCAGCCGGGGGTCGTGGTGGCTCTGCGGGGCCAGCAACTACATGGCGGGCACCAGCGCCTACACCTTCACCGCCGCCGCCGGGATCGCCTACCTCGCCGGCTGGAGCATCTGGACGGTCTACCTCTGCGGGCCGGTCACCAATATTCTGGTCTACTTCTTTTATGCCGCCCGCTGCCGCCAGAAGCGGTTGACCACGCCGGGCGAGGTGATGCGCGAACGCTTCAACCCGGCCACCCAGCAGATTTACACCATGATCGGAATCATCACCGGCTTTGTCGGCAGCGGACTGGTGCTCTATACGCTGGCGATTTTCGTTTCGGCGATTTTCGGGCTCAATCCGATCGCGGTGATCGTGGTGCTTGGCGCGGTGATTTTGTTCTACAGCATCACCGGCGGGCGCTGGGCGGTGATGGCGGCCGACTTCCTGCAATGCCTGATCATGTTCGCGATGACCATTTTAGTCTCGGTGCTTTGTCTGATCCGGCTGGGCGGCATCGGCGGCTTTTTCGCCAAACTCCGGGAGCTGGGGCTCGACCGCGAGTACTCCTTTTTCAAATCGGCGGAGAGTTTCGGCGGGTATTACACCTATGAATGGGTGGCGGCGCTGTTCGTGGTCGGCTTGATCAACAGTTTCAGTATCGCCAACACCAATTTTGTGGTCAAAGACGGCAACGAAGCGAAAAAATCGCTGATGCTGTCGACGGTGCTGAGTCTGTTCGGGTGCACTTTTTTCTTCATTCCGGCCTTTACCGCGCGGATGTTGTTTCCGGCGCGGGTGGAGTCGCTCGGCATGCTCGCCTGTCCGGCGGACGGCGCGTATGCGGTCAGTTGTCTTGAGCTTTTGCCGGCGGGGATGATCGGGCTGATTGTGGTGGCGATGTTCGCCGCCGCGATGAGTACGATGGACACCTCGCTCAACGGCGGCGCGTCCAACTTCATGCTGAACGTCTATCCGCCGCTGGCCCGGATTTGCCGCTGGCGCAAGCGCAGTGAAAAGGAGATGTTGATCCTGAGCCGCTGGTACAGTCTTTTTTCGGGGTTGATTGCGATTACGCTGTCGATCATCTATTCGCGGAGCGGGGTCGGGCCGCTCAAGGTGGTGTTGACGGCGGGGGCGTTGCTGGGGTTGCCGATGGCGGTGCCGATGTTCTGGGGGCTGCTGTTGAAGCGGATGCCGCAGTGGACGCCGATTGTGGCGATGGCGGTGGGGTTTGCGAGTTCGCTGGCGTTGTTTCTGGCCGAGGTGGCGGGGGGCGTCACGATTTACTATCACCAGCAGGTATTGATCAACATTGCGGTGCCGACGGCGGTGGTGCTGGTGATGATGGCGTTTGTGCGCACCAATCGTGCGGAGTTCAATGACCGGGTCGATGCTTTTTTCCGGCGGATGAATACGCCGGTCGACTTTGAGCGCGAGGTGGGGCGGAGCAATGATGCGGTGCAGTTCAAGGTGCTCGGCTTTTTCTCGCTGGCGGGGGGCGGATTTATTATGTTGCTGATGCTGGTGGCGAAGAGTGCCGCCGGGGTTTTCGCGCCGCTTGCGGTCGGCGGCGGCATTGCGCTTTTCGGGGCCGCCATGCTGGCGGCGGCCAGACGCAGGAAGTAAGGCGACCGGGTCGCTGGCGCTCGCTCGGCTCGGGGCGCGCAAGCTGCCCCGTAATCGCGAGGCGGGCACCCCCCCCGCCGAGCAGGGGTCCAGGGCCACCCGGCCCTGGCGGTGGATTCCAAAGGGCGCGCAGCCCTTTGGCGGAGGCCGAGGCAGAGCCTCGAGTCCAGGCCGGGCGAAGCCCAGCTCAAGAAGCCGGAACGAGTTCCGGCGCCGAGACCGGTCCGAGCGACGTGGGCGCAAAGCGCCTGCGGAGCGACGCCATCCGCGCGGCGAATGCCGCAACTTGAGCCATGCAATCGTATCAGGCGCAGTCCGCGCGCCGGGCTCGCTTGGGGGCCGGGCTCAGCCGGCGGAACTCGTTCC
>CAZRFG010000364.1:0-3485 GCA_964599205.1 uncultured Victivallaceae bacterium | reverse complement strand
ATTCTCGATCGGCAAGTGCGAATACGAATGCACCCGCTGCTCCAATATCTGCCCCAACGGAGCTCTGACGCCGCAGCAACTGGAAGCCAAACAGCACCTCCGGGTCGGGATGGTCGAATTCCACCGGCCCCGATGCATCGTGGTGATCGACGAAGAGGATTGCGGGGCCTGCGCCGAGCACTGCCCGACCGGCGCGCTCCAGATGGTGCCCTACAAAGGCACGCTGACCGTGCCCAAGGTGATCCCGGAGCTCTGCATCGGCTGCGGCAGCTGCGAATACATCTGCCCCGCCCGGCCCAAAGCGATGCTGATCCACGGCCTCGCCAAACAGGAAAAAGCCGCGTCCACCGCCGACGTGCTCAAGCCCGCCGCCGACCAGCCGAAGGCGAAGGCCGCCCCGGCAGGGGATTTCCCATTCTGAGATTTGCAGTCGGAGGGTCAGAAAATGCCGCCGGAATTGCGGCGCGCAAATCCGGCCGGCCTCATTGCCGGCAACCGATCACTTGCCCTGAAGTTCTTTGAAGCTGAGCGGCTTGAAGGTCTTCTTCTCCGCCTCCCGTTTGACCGGATCGACCGCGAAGTATTTCCAGCGGTTGAAGGCGAAGTCGTGCGGCCGGTAGTTCTCGAGCCAGCGGTATTTGAGCTGGTAGGCGATCGGCATTCCCTCAAAAATCCACGGGGTATGCCCGATCACGTAACGCGCCATCTCGGCGTAGCGCGCGGTCCGCTCCGGCCCGTCCGGCAAGTCGAGCGAAGCGCGGTACATCCGGTCGAACTCGGGATCGGCGAAATTCGCCCGGTTGCAGCCGCCGAGGTTGCCGCTGTAGAACAGCTGCAAGAAGTTCTCCGCATCGGGATAATCCCCTACCCACGAGTACCGGAACAGCTGGGCTTTGCCCTGCCGCAGCTTGTCGATGAAGCGCGGGGTGCTGTTGAGCACATTGACCATCCGGATGCCGAGCTTGGCCAGGTCCGCCGCCATCAATTCGCCGATCTGGCGCTGCGCCGCGGTGTTGTTGCCCTGGTCGAAGGTCAGTTCCAGCGGTTCCCCGGTCGCCGGATCGATGCCGCCGGGATAACCGGCTTCGGCGAGGAGTTGCTTCGCTTTTTCGAGGTCGTTGGTCTGATACGGATTCTTCAAATCGGGCTCGAAGCCCGCCACCCCCGGCGGAATCGGCCCCTCGACCGCGATCAGCAGCGAATTGGCATGCTGAATCCGCCGCCGTACGTCGAACACCAACGCGATCGCCTGGCGCAACTTCTCGTTGCGCAGCACCGGATCGGCGCAGTTGAAGCCGATGTAACGGATCTCGAACTCCGGCGCTTTGATCAAGTCGAGTTTGCGGTCGGCCAGCGCCGGCGCGACCCGGTCGCCCCCCGCCGCGAGGTCGAGGTTGTCCTTGTCGAGCACGCTCGCATCCAGTTCCCCCTGCAAAAACAGCAGCCACGCCGAAAACGGCTGGCGGATCTGGTAACAATTGATCCCGTCCGCCAGCGGCAGCTTCTTCGCCCGGTCGGCCGGATTCTCCGCCCCGGCGAAATACTGCGTCCGGTACCCCGGATTGCGCTCCAGCGCCAGCTTGTAGTCGCGAATCCACTCCCGCAGCCGGAACGGCCCCGAGCCCACCGGATGCTCACCCAATAACTCGCCGTACTTCGCCACCGCCTCGCGCGGCACCACCGCGCAATTCGGCATCGCCAGCAAATAGAGGAAACGCGGGTCTTTGCGGGTCAGCTTGATCACCAGCTCGCGGTCATTGACCGATCGCAGCCCCGGAACCTCGCGGTCGTAAACCCCGAGATCCCCCGGCACCGCATTCTCAGTTGCCTTGCGGAACTCATCCAGCCCCGCCACCTTGCCCCGCACCATCCAGTACGCCGGACTGTGCAAACGCGCATCCGCCAGCCGCTTCAACGAAAAAACCACGTCCGCCGCCGTTACCCTGCGCCCCCTGCCCCCCGCAAAACATCCGTCGTCGGCAAAATATAAATCATCCCGCAGCCGGAACCGGTACTCCAAACCATCCGCCCCCACCTCCGGCATCGCCGCCAACATCGACGGCATCAACCGGTATGGCCGCTCCAAATACTCATACTCCAACAGCGTATCATAAAACGCTGCCACCATATTCCGACTCGCCAAATCATCCGCCAACGCCGGATCCAAAGTCTTCACCCGCCCCCCGGCCGCCAGATTCACCACCTTCCCCTCCTCCGCCTTCCCGCATCCTCCCATCATCATCATCAGGCAAAACACCCCCGCTCCGACGGTGGAGAAGACAAAACTTTTTGAAAAAAGTTTCTTTCTTCTCCCCCGAACCCCCTCATCTTTTTCCAAAACTTTTGCGTCCGGCTTTTTCATTTTTGCGATGCAAAAAAGAAAAAGCCGAATCCAGAAAGGTTTGAAAAAGTGAGAGGGGGTTCGGGGGAGAGAGAAAAAAATTTCCTTAAAATTTTTTTCTTTCTCCACCGCCGGAGTGAGGGTGTTGAGACTGTTGGTTATGACTGGGAGCATGGGGTGTAGGTGGTGGGGGTGAAGGAGTTGCGGATGATGGCGCGGGCGGCGGCGAGGTCGGGGATGGTTTGGCTGGTGATGGCCTGGCCGAGGAGGTTGCCGATGGCGGTGGCTTCGGTGGGGCCGGCGGTGACGGTGCGGCGACTGGCGTCGGCGGTGAGCTGCATCAGCAATGTGTCTTTGGTGCCGCCGCCGACGAGGTGGATGTGGGGGAGCTTGCGCTCGAGGATGGCTTCGAGTTTGTCGAAGTATTCGCTGAACGAAAGGGCGAGCGAATCGTAGACGGTCCGGAGGAGGGTATTGTCGTCGGGAATGGCGCCCTGGCCGTTTTGTTCGCAGTAGGCTTTGATGCGGGCGGGCATGTCGCCGGGGGCGAGGAAGTCGGGGGCGGCGGGGTTGATGCGGAATTTGCCGGGGGTGGCGGCGAGGGCCATTTTCTCCATATCGGCGAAGCTCAGGTTGCGGCCGTTTTCGTTCCAGTGGCGGCGGGTTTCCTGGAGGAGCCAGCTGCCCATGATGTTGGTGAGGAAGCGGATTTTGCCGTCGAGGCCGCCTTCGTTGGTAAAGGGGACTTTTTCGGTTTCGGAGTTGATCACCGGGGTGTTGAGTTCGGCGCCGAGGAGGGCCCAGGTGCCGCAGCTGATGTAGGCGAAGTCTTCCGAGGCGGCGGGGACGGCGGCGACGGCGCTGGCGGTGTCGTGGGAGCCGATTTTGCAGATCGGGATGGGTTTGCAGTTGAGTTCGCGGCAGATTTTCTCGTCGAGGAAGCCGGCGGCGGTACAGGGTTCGACGATGGCCGGGAAGATGTCGCGCGGCAGGCCGAGGAGGTCGATGAGTTCAAAGTCCCATTCGCGGGAGAAGGGATTGAGTAAATTGGTGGTGGAGGCCATGGTGTATTCGGCGGTGGGAGCGGCGCCGAAGGCGAACATCAACGCATCGGGGATGGGAAGCAAAAAGGCGTTGTCGAA
Organism: uncultured Victivallaceae bacterium; assembly: GCA_964599205.1. Lineage (GTDB taxonomy): Bacteria > Verrucomicrobiota > Lentisphaeria > Victivallales > Victivallaceae > JAVBUI01. The sequence goes on along the minus strand of CAZRFG010000364.1, from coordinate 2 downwards.
GT
>CAZRFG010000363.1:1499-3487 GCA_964599205.1 uncultured Victivallaceae bacterium | reverse complement strand
AGTCGCGGAAATAAGCGTCGCCGCCGTAGTTGATGAAGTGGCGGCACCAGCCGGCCTTGATTTCGCCGATCACGCCGGAGTCGATGACCTCTTTCATTTTGAGCACCACCGGGAAGTAGCGCATGTTGTGGCCGATGAAGAGCTTCGAGCCGGTTTTCATCGCGGTGGCGAGAATCCGGTCGCAGCCCTCGATGGTGATCGCCATCGGCTTTTCGAGGAAGACCGCCTTGCCGGCTTCAAGCGCGGCGACGGCCATCTCTTCGTGGAGGAAGTCGGGGGTGGAAATGCAGACCACGTCGATATCTTTGCGTTTCAGGACTTCGCGGTAGTCGGTGGTCACGTCGGCGTGGGGGAAGGCCTTGAGAAACGCTTCATTGGCCGCCGGATTGATGTCGGCCCCCATCACGATTTCGAAGCCCTTTTCCGGCTGGTGGGCCTGGTGACAGTTGCGTCCGCGGCCGCCGGTGGCGATCAGACCGACTTTAAAGGTTTTCATTGCGATTTCCTCCTTGATTTTGTGGAATCTTATAGTATAATGTAATAAATCAACTCCGAAGATCAAGGTTGTCAGGTGGATTTTTACAAGAAAAGCGATGCGGAAAAGAAAACTGCGGATGTGTGAAATTGATTATTGAGCAGGAAAGCAAAAAGTTCCCATTTGAACTTTTGAACACTGGAAGGGTGGTCGCCGAAACCCGGACGCCGGTGATCGAGCGCACCGATTATGAGGTGTGTACGATCGAGTACATCACTCGCGGCGGCGGCTTCCTCGAGATCAACGGCGAGAGCTTTGCGCCGCAGAAGGACGGCATCTATTTTCTCCACAAGCACAGCAATCACCGCTACTGGCCGGTGCGCGAAGACCCCTGGCACAAGCTCTGCGTGGTGGTCGACGGCGAGTTGATGGAGTATTTATTTGCGATTTACGGCGTGGACAAGATCTATTCGCTCGATCAGGTGCCTCAGCTCCGGACTTTTTTCGACGCGATGTTGAACCTGGGCTATGCCGGGGCGGCCCGCAACCGCCAGAGCGCGGTGATTTTTCATCAGTTCGTCGCCGCCTGCGCCGCGCTCGGCTCCGCGCCCGAGCAGGCGGTTCCCCCGGCGGTTGAGGAGCTCAAAAAAGCGCTCGACGGCGCGGTGGAACACAAGTTCGTGCTCGCCGATTACGCCGCGGAGAAGCATCTTTCCGACGCCCATCTGATCCGCCGTTTCCGCGCCGCTTTCGGCCAGACGCCGTACGATTATTTGACCGCCAAGCGAATCGAAGCGGCGGAGCGGATGCTCAAGTACACCCATCTCTCGATCAAGGAAATCGCCGGAATCCTCGCTTTTTCAGATCAGTATTACTTTTCCAATTCATTCCGGAAACGACTCGGAATCCCGCCCAGCGAATACCGGAAAACGTACGGCAAATAAAGTTCAAAGACAAAATCAAGCTCAAAATGTTATTTAAACCATAAAAGAATCATTTTTTTTCATGGTTAATTTGACTTTTGCATCAATGCATCATAAAATATAGCAAATGGTTTTTTGTAATCTTTTTTTGGGGGGCTTTTCACCGCCTCCGGTTAGAGGACTCCTCACGTTCATCCCGTTGGAAATCGAACGCGGCCGCGCCCCGCATGTCGGCGGTGCGGACCTCCCGGTCTCCGTAGGGATGATCAGCCTCTGCCGGAGGCGGTGTTTTTTTTGCGTTGAAGCGCGGAAAATCTCGCGCCTTGCCTGTCGTCGATCCCTCAGTCACGTACCGAAGTACGCTCCTTCGTGTCTCCTCCGGCAAAACGCGACCTTTTCCGCGCTTCAACGCAAAAAACCACCGTTGAGCGGGAATCGTGGCGTGGCGGCCGGTGCTGGCGCACCGGGCCGCGATGATTTGCAAGTGGTGAAATTCTCTCTTGTCGATCCCTCAGTCACGTACCGAAGTACGCTCCTTCGTGTCTCCTCCGGCAAAACGCGACCTTTTCCGCGCTTCAACGCAAAAAACC
>CAZRFG010000363.1:0-1399 GCA_964599205.1 uncultured Victivallaceae bacterium | reverse complement strand
GATTTGCAAGTGGTGAAATTCTCTCTTGTCGATCCCTCAGTCACGTACCGAAGTATGCTTCTTCGTGTCTCCTCCGGCAAAACGCGACCTTTTCCGCGCTTCAACGCAAAAAACCACCGTTGAGCGGGAATCGTGGCGTGGCGGCCGGTGCTGGCGCACCGGGCCGCGATGATTTGCAAGTGGTGAAATTCTCTCTTGTCGATCCCTCAGTCACGTACCGAAGTATGCTTCTTCGTGTCTCCTCCGGCAAAACGCGACCTTTTCCACGCTTCTACGCAAAAAAACAGGTTCTCAAAACGGAGAGGACTCAAAAAAATTATTTCCCGCTTTCGACCATGTGAGAAACAACCTGCGGTGACACCAAAAAAAACGACCGGAATCCCGTCGGGGATTCCGGCCGCTGCGTTTTGACGCGATTACTTGGCCAGGCGCGCTTCGAGAGCTTCGAGCTGCTTGACCAGAGCCTGCGGCAGGCGGTCGAACTTCGAGTAGTGATCCTTGCGGACGCTGTCGAGTTCGTTCTTCCAGCCGGCGACGTCGACCGCGAGGAGTTCCTTGATGTCGGCGTCGGTAACCGTTTTTTCGATTCCGGCGCGGTCGATGGCGTCCGCAGTCGGCATGTAGCCGATCTGGGTTTCGACGGCCTTGCCGGAATTGTTGCAGCGTTCAAAGACCCACTTCAGCACGCGGCTGTTGTCGCCGAAGCCGGGCCACAGCCACTTGCCTTCGGCGCTCTTGCGGAACCAGTTGACGAAGAAAATCTTCGGCAGCTTGTCGGCGGTGCTCTTCTTGCCGACTTCGAGCCAGTGGGCGAAGTAGTCGCCCATGTTGTAGCCGCAGAAGGGCAGCATCGCGAAGGGGTCGCGGCGGACCACGCCGACCTTGGCGTCGAGCGCCGCGGCGGTGACTTCCGAACCCACGATCGAGCCCATGAAGACGCCGTGTTCCCAGCTCAGCGACTGGTGGACCAGCGGAATCGTGCTCGGACGGCGGCCGCCGAACAGAATCGCGTCGATCGGCACGCCGGCCGGATCCTGCCACTCGGCGGCGATCGCCGGGCAGTTGTAGGCGCGGGCGGTGAAACGGGCGTTGGCATGCGCGGCCTTGTCGGTCGCGGTGGCGGCGTCCCACTTGTTGCCCTTCCAGTCGATCAGGGTGCCGGGGGCGTCATAGCCGATGCCTTCCCACCAGACATCGCCGTCTTCGGTCAGTGCGACGTTGGTGAAAATGGTGTCCTTGGAGGCGGAGACCATCGCATTGGGGTTCGAGCTCAGGCTGGTGCCGGGCGCGACGCCGAAGAAACCGGCTTCGGGATTGATCGCGTAGAGGCGGCCGTCTTTGCCGAACTTCATCCAGGCGATGTCGTCGCCGATGGTCTCGACCTTCCAATCCTTGATGG
>CAZRFG010000362.1:0-3560 GCA_964599205.1 uncultured Victivallaceae bacterium | reverse complement strand
ACCGGAATGCCGATCGCCTCCGATCCGCTTCCGCTGCTCTTCGACAACAGCGGCGTGATCGGCTTCCTGGTGTTTCATCCGATGATCCGGCCGGACAGCAAAAACCCGGCCGGGGTGGTGGCGGCGGGCGTCCGCGGCGATTCGCTGTACCGCTCGTACAGCAACTCGCGCGACATCCTCCACACCAACATTTTTCTCTACAACGCCGCCGGCCGGCCGCAACGGCTCGCGGTCAACGGCAAAGCCGGCCGCCGCAATCTGCTGGCCGAGGAAACGTCGTTCGTCCGGCCGGTGCTGGCCTTCGGCAAAGTCTTCATTCTCAATGTCCAACCCGGATCCGGCTACAAGCACAGCTGCTCCACCCTCACTTCGCTCGGGGTGGTCGCGCTGGCCGGGCTGGCATTCACCACCGCCGTCGCCATGATCGTAGCGCTGATCTGCCGCCGCCGGACCGAACTCCAGCGCCTGGTCAAAGAGCGGACCCTCAAACTCAACGAGAGCGAGAGACGCTTCGCCATGCTGGCCAAAGACAGCCGGACCGTGCTCTGGGAAATCGACAAGCTCGGCTTCTTCACCTACATCGACCCGGTCTGCCGGGAAATTTACGGTTACGCTCCGGAAGAGCTGCTGAACCGGAAACGTTTCTTTGACCTCCACCCCGCCGACGGCCGCGAACAGTTCGCCGAGGAAACCCGCAAAATGATCGCCGTCCGGCAGCACTTCATCGATTTCATCCACCCGATCGCCACCAAGGACGGCGACACCCTGATCGTCTCCGGCAACGGCGTGCCGATCATCGACCAAGACGGCACGCTGATCGGCTATCACGGCTTCGACAAGGACGTCACCGAACGCGAGCGGATCAACCAGGAGCTGCGCGAAAGCCAACAGGCCGCCGAAGCCGCCAGCCAGGCCAAAACCGAATTCCTCGCCCACATGAGCCACGAAATCCGGACCCCGCTCAACGGCGTGATCGGCATGACCGACCTGCTGCGCGAATCCGGCCTCGACGCCGACCAGCGCCACTTCGTCGAAATCATCGGCTCCAACGGCAAACTGCTGCTGTCGGTGGTCAACGACATCCTCGACTTCTCGCAGATCGAGGAGGGCAAGGTCAAACTCGACCCGGTCGATTTCAACCTCGACGACTTCCTCTCCGAACTCTCCGGCTCGCTGGCCTACCAGGCCCGCCAGAAAGGACTCGAGCTGGTCCTCGACATCGCCCTCGACGCTCCGTCGATCATCAACGGCGACAGTTTGCGGCTCCGCCAGGTAATCATCAACCTCGCCAACAATGCGATCAAATTCACCGAAAAAGGCGAAGTCCGGATCAGCGTCGCGGTCGAACGCGAAACCGAAAACACGGCACTCCTCCGCTTCCGGGTCAAAGACACCGGGATCGGCATCGCCGCCAAACAGATGCCCTATCTCTTCGACCCCTTTTTCCAGGGCGACTCCTCGGTCAAACGCAAATACGGCGGCACCGGGCTCGGACTGCCGATCTCCAAACGGCTGGTCGAGTGCATGGGCGGAATCATGACCTTCACCAGCCAGCAGGGCGCCGGCTCGGAATTCACCTTCACCGTACCGTTCAACACCCGGGCCTGCATCAACACCGCCTCGGCCCTCTACGATCCCTGGCACGACGCCAAAGTGCTGGTCTTCGACGACCACTCCGCCTGGTGCGACATCCTGAGCGGCTACCTGACCGCGCTGTCGCTGCGGCCGGTTACCGCCCGCGACAGCGCCGCCGCGATCGAATTCCTGCGGCAGGCGGCGGCCGCCGGCGATCCGTTCCGGCTGGTGCTGGTCGATTGCGGCATGAGTTCGCCCGAAATTGAAGCCCTGATCCGGGCGGTTGAGGCCGAACCCGAAACCGCACGGCCGCAACTCCTGGCGCTGCTGCCGATCGGACGGCGGCTGGAGGAAACCGGCGGCAAATGGGCCGGAATCATCAATAAGCCGTTCAGCCGCAAAGATCTGATCAACCGGATCGGCAAGCTCTCGCAAGCCGATCCGCCGCCGGTTCCGGCGTCGGTCCCGGCCGCCGCCAAGGTCACGCCCGGCCAACTCCCGCCGCCCGGCACCGACGGCTCGGCGGATATCCTGCTGGTCGAAGACAACCGCACCAACCAGATGGTCGCCCAGCTGATGCTGAAAAAACTCGGCTTGCGCATCGAAATCGCCGGAAACGGCCACGACGCCCTCAAACTGCTGGGGGCAAAAACCTACAAGGCAGTCCTGATGGACGTTCAGATGCCCGGCATGGACGGCCTCGAAGCCACCCGCCGCATCCGCGCCGACGAAAGTCCGGTCCTCAACCGCCGCATTCCGGTCATCGCGATGACCGCCCACGCCCTCTCCGAATACCAGACGATGTGCACCGAGGCCGGGATGGACGACTACATCACCAAGCCCTTTACGGTCAAACAATTCCACAGCGTCCTATCCCGCTGGATCCTGCTCGGTGAACTGCCCGGCAGCTGAAGTCTTTTACAGGAGGTCCGATGTCGCAAATCCGGGCATGGCGCGACCGATTTCTGATCGGCGCGGGCGAACTGGTCGCGCTGTCGCTGCGGGTGACGATGGCGGCCTTGGGAGCGGCGGGATGGCTCCTGGTCGGCGAGGCCAATGACTGGTTCCGGTATCCTGGAATCTGCTTTGCACTCGGGCTCGATGGCTACGGTTGGACCGGCGTCGTACTGGCCTGGATTTTTCTTCCCGGCCCGATTCTGCTTATGTTCGTAACCGCTTTTTCCAAAAAGAAATACACCAACTTGCTGGTGTTGGCAATCGCGGGATATATCCTCGCCGGGCTCGGCGCCGAAGCGCTGCTCCAAAATGCTGCCGGACGACGTCTGGTGACCGTCGAAATACCTCAAGTCGTTTTTCAAGCACCGTTTTCCGAACTCGACTTTCCGGTTTGGACCCGGTCCGGCGGCGGCAAGACGAAAATCATTTTTCGCCGCTCCGATGACCCGGTACTCGATCGGGCCCGCCGGGAACGGTTGGAAACGCGGGCGGCGGGGAAGTGACGATTTAGAGCTTATCGACGAATAAAAGAAAACGCTCTGATTTACATCAAACAGCCATTCACTTGTCGAAAAAAATCGTCGATACCTCAGTATCCCCGATTTTTTCGACTGCGTGACTGACTATTTTTTGCAAAATCATAACATTTTCATGATTAGTTGATAAGCTCTTATCCTTTTCGAGGAGCTGGCACATTGCTTCGACATTGAGCGACTGGCGGTTGCAGTAGGCGACGAAGGGCGGGAGATTGATTTTCTCGACGTAGATCCAGTTGAGCGGCGTGATCGTGGCGTGACACGTCGATACCGCTTACGTTGCCCGCGGCAAGCCGAGCCCGGGAGTATCGATGCGGAGAGTCTACACTGCCGTATGATGTCAGTCGTTTTTCGGCCTCGAACTACGCTTCGCGTGTTCACGCACGGGGCCGGCCTTGAACTACGCTTCGCGTGTTCAAGAACAGGAAGAACTACCTTTCGTATGTTCTACGCACGGGAACGCGAGGCAACGACCTCGCCCCGCAGACGCTA
>CAZRFG010000361.1:0-3562 GCA_964599205.1 uncultured Victivallaceae bacterium | reverse complement strand
GGGGGGGGGGGGGGGGGGGGGGGGGGGGGGGGGGGGGGGGGGGGGGGGGGTGTTGCGGGAGGTGGCGAAGCATCGCGGGGTTGAGCACATTGACATATGTGAAATTGACGTCCGGGTGATTGAGTGTGCCCGCAAGTTCCTGCCGTCGTTGGCGTGCGGGTTTGACGATCCGCGGGTTCATATTCACATTGGCGACGGGAGTGTATTCGTCAAGGACCGGGTGGGCGAGTATGACTGCATTATTGTCGACTCGACCGATCCGGGCGGGCCGGGGGCGCCGTTGTTCGGCGAGGAGTTTTACGCCAATATGAAGCGGGCGCTGCGGCCGGGGGGGGTGATTGCGAGTCAGGCGGAGTCGATTTATCTGCTGCCGGAGATCGTCGCCCATCTGACCGGGGTGACCCGGAAGCTTTTCCGGTATTACGGCTACGCTTCGATTCTGGTGCCGACCTATCCCACCGGGACGATCGGGGTCTGTGTCGGCTCCGACGGCGGCGATGTCGCGGTGCCCAAGGCCGAGGTGCCGGCGGGGATGCAACTCCGCTATTACACCAGCTCGCTTCATCGCGGCGCTTTTGCGGTGCCGCGTTTCGCCGAGGAGCTGGTGCACGGCAAAAAATAGGCTTGACAAAGTCCCTTTGCTGCTTGTAAAAAAAGGGTCTCGGCGCTATATTTAGAAAAGTCTAACTTATTTGGAGCGCATCAAGCGATGGAGCCACTGACTCAGAGTCAGGAAGATTACCTGGAAGCGATTGCCGAGCTGAGCCGGATCGAGGCGCATGCCCACAGCAAGGAGATCGCGGATTACCTCGGGGTTTCGGTGCCGTCGGTGACCAACGCGCTCAAAGTACTTGCCGACAAGGATTTGATCAACTACCAGCCGTACCAGCCGATCACTTTGACCCGGATGGGGGCCAAACTTGCCGATTCGATTCATTCGCGTCACCAGTCGCTGCGCCGTTTTTTTGCGGAAATTTTGCGTTTGCCGGAGACGGTGGCGGATGATGCGGCGTGCAAGATCGAGCACGTGGTCAGTCCCGAAGTGACCGGCCGGCTGGAGGCGCTTTACGCCGCCATCGCCAACTGTCCGCACTGCCGCAACTGGCACGCCGACGAGGCGGAGAAGATCACCGCCAGCATTCCGCTCGACCGGCTGCCGGTGGGGGCGAGGGGACGGATCGCCGCGCTGAGCGAACACTTCGCCGGGCGCAAGCGGCTGGCCGACCTCGGGCTGGTGGTGGGAACCGAGCTGGAGATGGAGCGCCCCGCGCCCTTCGGCGATCCGCTGCGGATCCGGATCAAGGGGGCTTCTCTGGCCTTGCGCAAACGCGAGGCTTCGCAGATTTTTGTGATCCAGACTTACGGTGACCAACCATGAAAATCATTCGCCGGATTGCGCTTGCGGGCAACCCCAACTGCGGCAAAAGCACCATTCTCAACGCCTTGACCGGTGCGCGCCAGCACGTCGGCAACTATCCCGGGGTGACGGTCGAGAAGAAATCGGGCTACATGCGGCTCGGGCGCGAGGAGATCGAGCTGATCGACCTTCCCGGCATCTATTCGCTGGGGACGAGTTCGCCGGAAGAGCTGGTGACCCGCGACGAGCTGACAACGCGGCCGCCGGAACTGATCCTCAACATTCTTGACGCCTCGACGCTGGAGCGGGGGCTCTACCTGACCTTTCAGCTGGCGCTGCTCGGGATCCCGATGATTCTGGTGCTCAATATGTTCGACGAGGCGGAGGAGGGCGGGTTCCGCTTTGATCTGCCGAAACTCGAGAAACTTCTCAAAGTCCGGGTCATCGCCACCGTCGGGTCGCGCGGGATCGGGCTGGACGCCTTGCGCAACTCGGTCGCCGATTTCCTGGACGGGAAATGGAGCGAGATCCCGCAGCCGCGGATTTATCCCCATGACCTCGAAGATGCGTTGAAAGAAGTGGCGGCGCGGCTGGCCGATTCGCCGGTGGTGCTGCCGGGAGTGCCCGAGCCGCTGCTGCTGGAGAATCTTCTCGAAGACGATCCGATGATCTCCGGCCGGGTGGCGGCGATGGACGAGGGCGAAGCGCTGCTGGCTTCGCTCCAGCCGGTTCGCGACGCTTACCGGGCGCATACCGGGGTGGCGGTGGATGTGGCGCTGCAGGAGCATCGTCACGCGCTGGCCGCCGGGGTGTTTCAGGAGGTGGTGCGCCGTCCGGAGGAGGATCGCGCGCGGTTCTCCGATGCGATTGACCGGGTGGTCACCCATCCGGTGCTGGGGATTCCGATTTTCCTCGGCATGATGCTTTTGGTGTTCAAGCTGACCTTTGCGGTCGGCGATCCCCTGGTGGGGCTGCTGGAGTCGCTCTTCTCCTTTGCCGGGGAGCAGCTGGCCGCGCACTGGCCGGCGGCGTGGCCGCAGTGGCTGGAGTCGCTGCTGGTTGACGGGGTGCTGGCGGGGGTCGGCGGGGTGCTGGTGTTTCTCCCCAACATTCTGTTGCTTTTTATGGCGATCGCGATGCTGGAGGGCTCCGGCTACATGGCGCGGGCGGCGTTCATCATGGACAAGGTGATGCACAAGATGGGGCTGCATGGCAAGAGCTTCATTCCGATGCTGATCGGGTTCGGCTGTACCGTCCCGGCGATCATGGCGACCCGGACAATCGAGTCAAAGGAGGACCGGTACACCACGATCATGGTGCTGCCGCTGATGAGTTGCGCGGCGCGGCTGACGATTTTTTCGCTGTTCATCCCGGTCTTTTTCGCGCCGCGTTATCAGGCGCTGGTGATGACTTTGATTTATCTGGTGGGGGTGGGGCTGGCGATTGTGGCGGCGCGGTTGATGAAGTCGACTTTGTTCAAGGGTGACGACGAGTTGTTTGTGATGGAGCTGCCGCCGTACCGGATGCCGACGGTCCGTTCGATTTTGATCCACATGTGGGAGCGGGCGGTGTTGTATTTGCAGAAGGCGGCGACGGTGCTGCTGTTCGCTTCGATTCTGATGTGGGTGTGCAATAATTATCCGGAGCCGCCGGCGGGCGGGCGGGATTTCGCGGCGGAAAAGGTGGCGGTGGAGAAGCTGGATCCGGAGGCGAAGGAGGCGGCGCTGGTGAAGATCAATGCCGAGGAATATTTGTACCGCTCGCAGTACAGTGTGCTGGGGCGACTGGGGCGGTCTTTGGAAGTGGTGATGAAGCCGTTGGGCTTTGACTGGCGGGCGTCGGCGTCGCTGGTGGGGGCGGCGGCGGGCAAGGAGTTGTTTGTGTCGCAGCTGGGGATTCTGTATGCCGAGAGCGGGGATACCGAGGGGGATATGGCGGGGTTGCGGACGGTGATCAGGAGTAATTACACGGCGCTGCAGGGGGTGGCGATCATGATTTTCTGTTTGATTTCGATGCCGTGTTTTGCGACGTTTGCGGTGACCAGGCGGGAGACGAATTCGTGGCGCTGGCCGATTTTTCAGGCGACGGGTTTGACTGTGCTGGCGTATGTGGTGACGCTGGCGGTGTACCAGACCGGGCTGCTGCTGGGACTGGGGTAGGAGCGGAGTGCCGTCAGGCACGGAGCGACGGGTCCAGGGCCACCCG
>CAZRFG010000360.1:0-3575 GCA_964599205.1 uncultured Victivallaceae bacterium | reverse complement strand
CTTCCTTGAAGGCCGAGAGATGGGTGCCGCCGTCGTTGGTATACTGGCCGTTGACAAAGGAGAAACAGCTCTCGCCGTAGTCGGCGGTATGGGTGACCGCGAATTCAATGGTCTTACTCTTGAAGGAGATGATTTCGTAAATACGGTCTTCGCCGCTCTCCACGTCGAGGAGGTCCTTGAGCCCGTTGGGGGAGAAGAAGCGCTTGTCGTTGACGTAGAGCGAGAGCCCGCTGTTGAGATAAGCGTACATCCACATCCGGCGCTCGACGTACTCGTCCTTGAAGGCGTAATTGGGAAACAGCGTTGAATCCGGGGAGAAGGTGATGTGGGTGCCGTCTTTCTCATCGGTGTCGAAACTCTCCTCGGAGGCGAGCACGCCGCGGAAGAAGGTCGCCGAAAAGGACTTGCCGTCGCGGATGGTGCGCGCCACGAAGCGCTCGGAGAGCGCGTTGACCGCCTTGGTCCCGACCCCGTTGAGGCCGACCGAGAACTGGAAGACGTCGCTGTTGTACTTGCCCCCGGTGTTCATCAACGAGACGCAGTCGACCAGCTTGCCCGGCGGAATGCCGCGTCCGTAGTCGCGGATCGAAACCGTGTTGCCCTCGATTTTGATATCGATGCGGCGGCCTTTGCCCATGATGAATTCGTCGATGCTGTTGTCGATGATTTCCTTGAGCATCACATAGATGCCGTCGTTGGGGTGCGAGCCGTCGCCCATCCGGCCGATGTACATGCCGGGCCGGTGGCGGATATGCTCGAGCGAGCTCAAGGTTTTGATCGCGTCCTCGGTATAGCTCTTGGCGGCGACCGGAATTTCCGAATTTTCGTTAATCGTTTCCATATCCTGACAATTTAACGGTTTTTGCTCAAATTTCAAGTTTTTTGTTGCCAAAAAGCGGAAAAGATGGTATAGTATAAGGGTGCTGCTCTCCGGGCGGAGAGAGCACGTCACGTCCGGGTGGAGCAGGGCCGGCGCGACGTCCGGCAACCCTGACTTTTTGAGGATTTTATGGCTGTTGAAGTATCTTACATTCTGTTGACCCCGTACAGTTTGTTGAAATCACGCACTGGGGGGATCATGGCGCGGCTGATGTCGCGGACCGATCTTGAATTCATCGGCGCCCAGGTGCTGGCGTTCGACCGCGAGACCGCCGAAGCGTACGCGGCGAACCTGGTCGAGGCATCGCACCCCGAAGCGGTCGAGACCTCGAAACTGCTGGCCTCCTACGTCCGCGAGAACTTCCCGGCCCGCGAAGACGGGCGCAAAGAGCGGACCTTGATGCTGCTTTTCCGCGGCGAAAACGCCTGCGCCAAACTGAGTGAAGTGACCGGGCGGCTGTCGCACCACAGCCCGAGGACGGTCCACTGCGGCGAAAGCATCCGCGACACCTACGCCGACATGGTCGAGGACAAGGACAATCCGCAGCTGATCCGTTACTTTGAGCCCGCGGTGCTGACCCCGCCGGACGCGGTTTCGGCGCGCGGCAAGCTGGAAATTTTCGCCCGGTTCGCGGCGAAGTCGCCGAATCTGATCGACAACGCGGTCGGTTCCGCGCCGGGGGATGAGCGTACGCTGGTGATGATCAAGCCGGAAAACTGGCGTCATCCGTCGAGCCGGCCGGGCAACATCATCGACATGCTGAGCCGGACCGGGCTCCGGATCGTCGGGTGCAAGCTCCACCGGATGAGCGTCAACGACGCGTTGGAATTCTACGGCCCGGTGCGCGACGCGCTCCACGCCAAACTCGCCCCGAAAATGGCCGAAAAGGCCAAAGCCTTGCTGGAAAAAGAGTTCGCAGTGCAATTGCCGGAGAGCGCTTTTGCCGCGCTGACCGACACGGTCGGGATTCCGGTTGCGGACGAACAGTTTTCGCAGCTGATCGAGTTTATGTCCGGCCGCCGGCCGGAGAAGTGCACCCCTGCCGAATGCGAAGCGCAGAACGAAGTCAAGTGCCTGGTGCTGGTCTATGAAGGGCCCAATGCGATCGCCAAGATCCGTTCGGTGCTCGGGCCGACCGACCCGTCGAAAGCGCCGGGGGGTACTGTCCGCCGTGACTTCGGCAGCGACATCATGGTCAACACCGCGCATGCGTCGGACGCTCCCGAGAGCGTGGTGCGCGAGATGAAAGTGATCCGGATGGAGCGCAACTCGCTCTCCTCGCTGATCATGAAATACCTTGACGAAAGCCGTTGACCCTTGAGCGAACTGCCGCGGAAACTCCATTTCATCGGAATCGGCGGGGCCGGCATGGCCCCGCTGGCGGCAATCGCGCTCGACTCCGGCTGCCGGGTCACCGGCTCGGACCGCGAACTCAACGACAAGACCGCCGAACTCGCCCGGCGCGGCGCGGTGATCGCCGGCGTCCAGGGGCCGGAGAATGTTCCGGCCGACGCGGAACTGGCGATTTACTCCTCGGCGGTGGCTTACGATCACCCTGAACGGGCGGCGGTGCGCGCACTCGGGATTCCCGAGCTGCGGCGCGGCGAATTCCTCGGGGTGATCGCGCGTTCGTTCCGCCGGGTGGCGGCGATTTCGGGGGCGCACGGCAAAACCTCGATCACCTCGACGCTGGTCTGGATTCTCCGGGAAACCGGCTTCAATCCGGGCTGGCTGATCGGGGGTTCGGTGCCGGGTTTGCCGCCGGGGCGGCGGGGGGACGGCGATATTTTCATCACCGAGGCGGACGAGAGCGACGGGACTCATACCGCGCTTTTTCCGGCGATCGGGATCGTTCCCAATGCCGATGACGACCATGCCTGGAGTGTCGGCGGCGAAGCGGCTTTGAAGCGTAATTTCCAGACTTTCGCCAAGCAGAGCAAACATCTGATCTACTACCGTGACCGCTTGCCGGAGGACTGGTTCGCCGGTCATCCCGATGCATTGGCGCTGACCACCGACTTTGCCGACGATCCGCAGTTCGAGGCATTTGCGGGTTTTCAGCGCACCAATACCGCGCTGGCGGTGGAGGCGGCGGTGCGGTTGGGGGCGGATCGGCGGGCGGCGTTGGCGGCGGCGGCGACGTTTCCGGGGGTGGAGCGCCGGATGACGGTGCGGCATCAGGGGGAAAGGTTGACGGTGATCGAGGATTATGCGCATCACCCCAAGGAGTTGGAGCAGTCGCTGGCGTTGTTGCGGCGGCGGTATCCGGAGCATCATTTGCGGGTAATTTTTCAGCCCCACCGGTATGCGCGGCTGGCGAAGTATATCGACCAGTTGGCGGCGTTGTTGAAGGGGCCGGATTCGGTGTTGGTGACGCCGGTGTTTGCGGCGTGGTGTGAAGCGGGGACGGTGGACAGTCCGGAGCTGGTGCGGCGGATCGGGGGCTCGGCGCGTTATGTCGAGGGCCCGTGGCGGGGGGTGGCGGAGCAAGCGCTGGCCTATGATGGCGAGAAAAAGCTGCTGATCGCGGTGATCGGCGCGGGTGATATCGAGAAGGTGCTGGAGTTTCTCTCCAGCCCCGGAGCGGCGAAGCCTGCTCCGTAAGCGAGGCGAAGCCGAGCGACGGGTCCAGGGCCACCCGGCCCTGGCGGGGGTGGTCCGGAGGGCGAGGAGCCCTCTGGTCGGGCCGGGCGAA
>CAZRFG010000359.1:0-3628 GCA_964599205.1 uncultured Victivallaceae bacterium | reverse complement strand
GGTACAGTAATTTTTTGATCAGCGATTCAGGTTTTCGTTCTCCCCCGACTCCGGAGTTTCCGGCGGCGATCCGGCAGTTTTTCAATATTTCCGGGTACGGCTGGACGCTGTGGGTGGGGATCGGGCTGGGGGTGGTACTGATTTCCTATCTTTTTCAGGCCAAATTCTTTGCCGGACTCGGCAATAAATCTTTCCGCTCGATGTTCAAGCGTCCGGTAGTTGTGCTGCTGGCATCGATGGCGGTGATTTATCTTGCGTTTCTGTTGCTGGTTTTGGGGGCCGGGCGGGAGTATGCCGGAGAGCAGAGCGCATTGGAGCGTCACTTCGGCCGTCCGCTCTCGACGGAGGCGTTCCGGCAATTTTACTATGACAAAAAAGTCAGCGATCAGGCGTATTGGGATAAGCTCAAGGATATCTGGGATCAGATTGAAGATTTCAGGGCCGAGGCTAAATTATATCCCGATGATCCCTTGGTCGCTCTTTCGCCTGAAGATTTTATGCGTTGGCGCAAAGCGTGGGCTCCGGCGGATCGCCTGATCCGGGAGTTTGAGGTGCATTGCTCCGGCTACATTCCGCTTCCCGCATTGGATTTTCGCGAACGTCCGTTGATGGGAATAAGTTTTCCGACGTATCGACTTTACTCCTTCTTGCCGCTTGAGGTTTGGCGCATCCGTTTTTTGCTCGCGGACGGTGATATCGAAGCCGCCTTGGAAGCGTATGACCGCATGAATCGCATCAACCTCTTTCTGCTCGATGATTCCACCTTTGACAGTGGCTCGACTTGGCAAAAAGCGACCGCAATACAGTTGGGGGCCTTGCAATTGCTGCTCGAATCGGGGCGATTGTCAGTTGGCGAACTGCAAACCCTTGCCGATGAATTGCGGAGGATCGAAGCCGGGGTGAATGGACTGCAATTCCGTTCTTTGTATGCGTCGGCGGTTGGGTTGTCACAAGCATTTGACATGATTGGAGAGGAGGGCCGCAGCGGCCTTTTCGAATGCGGGACAAATCCGCCTTTTCCGCTTCAGACAATTCGTTTTCTGGCTCCGCAGTTCTGGTGGAGTGCGTTGCGCAGCAAAGCCGAGATCGCCCGACATTTCCGGGTGGTTGATTTTAAGCAACTGCCGACTCGGGAAAGTCGGAAGAATTTGTCCCTGCTTGGACAGATAATCCTGCCTTGGCCGGAGTTCGGCGACGGGTTTGACAAAACGACCGCCCGTCTGCGTGCGATGCGCGGCCTGATCGCCGCCGAGGAGTACAAGCGAAAACATGGCGATTATCCCGACGCCATGCCGGATTTGCCGCTTGATCCTTTCAGCGGCAAGCCGCTGTTGTACCGCAAGGGACTTTGTCCGTATCGGTTGACGCGGATCAACTGGGAGGCCGATCCGGCGTCGGAAGTCGGCGGAAGTTGGCAGCGCGAAACTACGGACACCGAGATCCCGGCGATTCAAGTCTGGAGCGTCGGGCCGGACCGGGTGAACAACGGCGGCGTCAGTGATCGCGAGACCAAAGCCGACGACGTCGGGGTGATGTTGCGGCTTAAGCCGCCGGTTGACGGGAGGGACAACTGATGAAATCATGGCTCCGGAAACTATTTTATCTCGACGATCCGGCGCAGGGGGCGTTTTTTGCGCTGACGCTGTGGGGCGTGGGATACTATTGGCTTTTTAGCTTGACGGCGGTTTTTCAGGATTGGGGCTCAATCTGGCGGCCGTTACCGCTTATCGTTCTACTGAGCGGATTGGCGATTTTTCCGCTTTGCTATCTATTGATGGCGCTTTCATTTTACGATCGTCTGATCGGAGCTTATCATGAGGTTTGGATTGGTTTTCTCGTCTGGATCGGATTGCTGGTCGCCTTCAATGTGTTGATTCTGAATTTGGGAATTGTCTGGAACGTTGTCGGCGTGGCGGCATTCATGTTTTTGCTGCAATTGATGTTCTGCGGCAGACTGTGTATGTGTATGCTCGGTGCGGTGGCGGTGCTGTTGTCCGGTGGCGGAATGGCGGTGATCCTTTTCTGGAGTGTTTTATCCGGCTATCTGTACGTTTCCTTTATTCCTGAATACGTCTGGAGGCTCTGGGTGGGGATCGGGCTGCCGTTGATGCTGATCTCCTATCTTTGTTTTGCCGGATTTTTCGCTGGAATCGGCAAGAAGTCTTTCCGCTCGATGTTCAATCGTCCCGTGCTTGCGTTACTGGCGTCGGCGGGTGCGATCTATTTGATTTTTCTGGTGATGGTCATCTTCGCCAAATGGGAATGCACAGGGGAATGGACCGCATTGGAGCGTCATTTCGGGCGCGCTGTCTCGACGGAAGCATTGAAGCGATATTATTATGCAAAGCGGGAGGGTGATCATGCATACTGGGACAAATTCGACGATATCCGGCCGCAATTCGGCGATTTCAAGCGAAGCGAAACTTTATTTATAAGGAATCCTTTCGTGGTGTTATCGCCTGACGATTTAATCTGTTTTCGTGAGCAGTGGTCCCCGGCAGAGAATCAGGTCCGGGAGTATGAAGCTCATTTTTCCGGTGACATCCCGCTTCCCGCATTGGATTTCCGCAAACGGCCATTGAGTAGAATAGAGTCTCCGGCGTATTGGCGGCTTGATCGATTCCTGCAGCTTGAGGGGTGGCGCATCCGCCTCCTGCTCGCGGACGGCGATGTGAGCTCGGCGTTGAAGGTGTATGAGCGCATGACCGGCGTCAACCGTTTCCTGCTTCAGGACATCGCCCTTGATCATGGAACAGCCTGGCAAGCCGCGACCGGGTTGCAACTTGATGCTCTGCAGTTGCTGCTTGAGTCGGGCCGTTTGTCGGCTGAAGAGCTTCGAATGCTTGGTGATGGGCTGCAGAATATCGAAGCCGGCATGCCCGCACTGCAACTCCGCGCTTTGTATACCTGGGCGGTTGCGGCAAACGATGAACACGACATGCTTATTGAGGGATTTCGGGATGAAGATTTCGAGAGCAAAGACCTTCCGCCGTTTCCGCTCCGGGCAGTTCGATTTTTTGTCCCGCAGTGCTGGTGGAACGCATTGCGGGCCAAAGCCGAGGCCGCACGGTATTTCCGGATCACGGATTTCAATCAGTTGCCAAGTCCGAAGGACTGGGAAAAAATGTCAATAATAGGGCAGTTGATGATACCCGACCAGAGCATCGGAACGAAGTTTGACGAAGCGCTCGCCCGTCTGCGCGCAATGCGCGGCCTGATCGCCGCCGAGGAGTGCAAACTGAAGTACGGCGATTATCCCGCAACCATGCCGGATTTGCCGCTCGATCCCTTCAGCGGCAAGCCGCTGTTGTACCGCAAGGGCGCTTGTCCATATCGGGTGACGCAGATGCAATGGGGGTCCGATCCGACGTCGGAATCCGGCTGGAGTTGGCAAACTGAGACCGCGGATGCCGAAGTTCCGGCGATTCAAGTTTGGAGCGTCGGGCCGGATCGGGTGGATAGCGGCGGCGTCAGCGATCGCGATGGCGGAGCCGATGACGTCCGCGCGATTTTGCGGCTCAAGCCGTGAAGAAGAGAGGGGCGGCGGGGGGGGCTCCAAGCTGTTCAAGCAGTTCAAGTAGCGATATCCGATACGATTGCCGGGGGCATTTTGCGGGGTTAGCCGCGC
>CAZRFG010000358.1:0-3633 GCA_964599205.1 uncultured Victivallaceae bacterium | reverse complement strand
GGCCCATACGGGTGACGATCTCTTCCCATTCGCGGGTATAGCGGAGCACGATCGAGCGGCAGTTTTCGTTGAATTTGCCGATCCCGTAGGCTTCGATGTCGCGGCGGCTTTCGAGCTTGAGTTCTTTTTCCATCTCGTTTTCGACCGGGAGCCCGTGGCAATCCCAGCCGAAGGTGCGGCGGACGTATTTGCCGCGCATAGTCTGGTAGCGCGGAATAACGTCCTTGATGGTGCCGGCGAGCAAGTGCCCGTAGTGGGGCAGACCGGTGGCGAAGGGCGGGCCGTCGTAGAACACGAATTCGCGTCCCCCCTTGCGGTTTTCGAGCGATTTTTCAAAGGCGCGGCTGTCGCGCCAGAAAGCGAGCACCGCCTCTTCCATGGCGGCGAAGTCAACTTGATTCCCAACTGCTTCAAACATGAGCAAACAACCTTACTGGGCTTCCACCCGGGAAGCCCCGATGACATTCTGATATTTGACGCGAACCGTTTTGCCGGTCGCACTGACGACACACATCATAAAATCCGCCTGCATCGAGCGGACCGAGCTCACCATCACGGTCGAACCGTCGCGCAACTGGAGTTCGAAAGGCCCCTGGCGGTTGCCTTCGTTGTCGACGTCGAGATCGTAGAGCGCGGCGCGCACCGCTTCCGATTCGGGCGGAAGTCCGGCGGCGACGGGAGGAGCGGCAATCGTCTCTTCGACAGCCGGGGGTGCGGCTGCCGCTGCGGCCTCCTCTTCCGCAATCACCTGTTCGACCGAAATCCCGGCCTTTTCGGCAATTTTTTCACGCCGTTTGGCGGCGCGCTCGGCGCGCATCGCCTCAAAGCGGTTGGTGAGGTCGGCAGCACGCTGTTCCTCTTTTTCGACCTTTTCGGCCTGTTCCTCGGCGGCGGCGCGCGCTTCGCCGAGGTGAATGGTCTTGGCCAGCATGATCGGATAGACGTAGGGAATCAGCAGCCCCATAAAGAAGTGCCGCCCCATCGGCTGCCGGAAAAGCTCCGCCACGGTGGCCGCGAAGAAACCGCTGCCGAGCCAGAGGCCGAACAGCACAAAAAGCACGGTCATGGTGGAGAGACTCATCAAGCCGTATTCCCAAACCAGCCCGACCTGGCTGATCACCAGCGAAATCATTCCGGTCACCGCCGTCAGAAATTTTGCCAGAAACATATCGCGATCCCCGTTATACCGATAAGGTTGTAAATTTACCAATACTATAGCTCATCTTCCGTTTTTTTCGAGAAGCCGACGCGGTTTTTATCGCATTTTCGCCGTTTTTTCATTGAAAAAAGCGAATTCCGGGCTATTTTGGAGGGCATCATGGAACGAATGGAAATAACTTTAGTCCTCGACCGTTTGCGGAGCGCGCACAATACCGGCAACATTTTCCGGATCGCCGAAGCGATCGGGGCGCGCGAGATCATCGGTTGCGGCTACACCCCGATGCCGCCCCACCCGAAACTGGAAAAAACCGCGATGGGCACCGACCGGATGATCCCGACCCGGGTGATGGAGTCGTCGCTGGAGGCGGTGCGCCAACTCCGGCGCGAAAATTGCAAAATGATCCTCGCCGCCGAATACACCCCCGAAAGCCGTTTCGCGTGGGAGATGAATTATGACTTCCCCCTCGCTTTGGTGCTCGGCAACGAAGCGCTCGGGATCCAGCCCGAAACCCTCGCCGAGTGCGACGGCGTGGTGAGCCTCCCGATGTTCGGGGCCAAATCCTCGATCAACGTCGGCAACGCCGCCGCCGCGATCCTCTACGCCATATTGGCCAGGAGCAACCTCAAATGACTTGCCGCCCCCTCCCCGATCTGGTGAAGCCTCTGCTTGACTGGTATGACCGCCACGCCCGGATTCTCCCGTGGCGCGAGAACCCGACCCCGTACCGGGTGTGGATCTCCGAAATCATGCTCCAGCAGACCCGGGTGGAGACGGTGAAGCCGTATTACGAGCGTTTCCTCGCCGAGCTCCCCGACGTGGCGAGCCTCGCCGCCGCCCCCGAGGAGCGCTTGCTCAAACTCTGGGAAGGCCTCGGCTACTACTCGCGGGTGCGCAATCTCCAGAAGGCGGCGCGAGTTTTGATGGAGAAATATCGCGGCGACTTCCCGCCGACCCAGGAAGAGCTCGGCGAGCTCCCCGGCATCGGAGACTACACCGCGGGGGCGATCGGCTCGATCGCCTTTGGCCGCCCGACCCCGGCGGTGGACGGCAACGTGCTGCGGGTGCTCTCGCGAGTGACCGCCGACCGCGCCGACATCGCCGACCCGGCGACCAAGAAAAACGCCGCCGAAGCGTTGCGCGCGATCTTTCCCGCCCGCCGTTGCGGCGACTTCACCCAGAGTTTGATGGAGCTGGGGGCGACGGTCTGTTTGCCCAATGGCGAGCCCCAATGCTTCCTCTGCCCCCTCGCGGCGCTCTGCGAAGCGCGCCAACTCGGAATCGCCGCCGAACTCCCGGTAAAAGCCCCGCGCAAAGCGCGCAAAGTCGAGGACCGCACCGTCTTCATCCTGCGCAGCGGCGACCGCCTCGCCCTCCGCCGCCGCCCGGCCAAGGGCCTGTTGGCGGGGATGCTCGAACTCCCCAACGTCCCCGGCCGCCTGAGCGAAGCGGAAGCACGCCAACAGCTCGCCGAGTGGCAGCAGCCGGTGACCGACCTCGCCCCGACCCCGGAAGCGAACCACCAGTTCACCCACATCGAGTGGCGGATGACCGGCTTCGCCGCCGCCTGCCCGACGCCGTCGCCATGCTTCGAGTGGCACACCCTCGCCGAGCTCCGCGAAAAAGTCTCGCTCCCCAGCGCCTTCGCCGGCTTCCGCCAACTTTTTTCCTGAAAAAACCCCTCCCCGGCTTGAAAAATCGCCCCCGCGGAGCGAAATTAGTAAGACGGGCGAGAAAGCCCAAAGTCTTCTGCAAAGAGTTTTTTGCTTGTATGCAATCAAGCTCATTGCAGAGAACTACCCCGGAGAGATGGTCGAGTGGTTTATGGCAGCGGTCTTGAAAACCGCCGACGCGCAAGCGTCCGAGGGTTCGAATCCCTCTCTCTCCGCCATCTTTTCAGCGGACTGAAAAATGGCGTCATCGAGGATTCCGGCGATTGCGTCCGCAATCGCCACGCGGCGTGCGCCGCTGAACCCTCGGGGAAGTTGTTTCCGCTCGCCAAAGGCTCCCTCCAACACCTTGTCCGTGGGTTGCCCTCCGGTGCTCGCTTCGCTCCGCTCCTCACGCTCGCCTCCGGCGTCAAATCCCGTTGGAAAGGTAAAATGTAGCACCGAAGAATGCCGAGATCACATCTGGCATTGGCTTCCATTCACTCAACTGCAATTCGCAAAAAAACATTCGGTAGAAATTCCAGTATCATATAATCCCCTCATCGTTCGCTTCCGCAAAAATAGAGCGAATTCGGTCTGTCAATAAATATTATAAATTTTTGATTATAATTTTTCTCACATTGCGACATGTAAGCGCTTGAAAAATATTCGTTTTGTTTTATACTACATCAGTGATAGATATGGAGGTTAGAATGGATCAAAACATCCCCAAACTTGCGGTACTCATTGATGCCGACAATGTATCCTCGTCTGTTCTCGAGGAATTATTTGCTGAGATCACAAAATTAGGTGAGGCGAGCGTAA
>CAZRFG010000357.1:0-3663 GCA_964599205.1 uncultured Victivallaceae bacterium | reverse complement strand
ACAAGCGGCGCAAGAGCAACGCGAATTGCGACGCGCGATTGAGCGAAGCAGGGCTGTGAGCGGGAGAATGTTTCGCACGGAGGCACGGAGGCACGGAGGGGGAAAAAACGAAAAACGCCAATCCCGTCGCCCCGGAGTCCCGATCGGCGAAAAAAAACTTGCATTTCCCGGCTTCAAATGCTATTTCTAATGCACGCACAATTTTTCGTTGAATTTCAAAATTAAAGTGACGATATATGCATCCGATTGCCGATGAGAAGGTTTTGTTCCGTTCGCCCGATCCCAAAAAAATCTTTGCCTACACGCCGTGGCTGTGCCGGGTGGACGCGGGGCGGCTGGCGGCGAGTTTCGACCTCAGCGGGCCGGGGATCGACGAGGTGGCGGGGCCGAAGTCGAAGGTCGGGGACAATGCCAAGGGCAATCAGTGCCGGGTGATGCTCTCCGACGACCGCGGCGAAAGCTGGCGCGAAACCGGGCGGCTGCCGATGCTCCACGCCCGGTTGTTCACCGCCGGCGACACCCTCTACCTCCTCGGCCACGGCGGCAAAATGCTGATCAGCCGCAGCATCGACCGGGGGGAAAGCTGGAGTGAACCCGCCGTGCTCGATGACCGGTATCGCTACCATCAGTCGGGGTGCGCGATCGACTACCGCCACGGCCGAATTTACCTGGTGATGGAGCGGGTGGTCGAGGGCGCGCCGTGGCCGGGCGTCCGGCCGGTGCTGATGAGCGCCGAGGTGACCTCCGATCTCTCTTGCCGCGAAAACTGGCGGTTCTCCAATGAACTCGACATCTTCGAGCTTGACAAGTTCCCCAATCTCCTCGGCATGCCATTTTTCCCCAACGGCTTCCACCGGCCCGACGCGCCGAAGGACAAACGCTACAGCGGCCTTCCCGGCTTCCTCGAAACCAATGTGGTGCGGCTCTACGATCCCAACCACCTCTTTTTCGACCCCAAAGACCGCACCGTGCTGCTGGTAATGCGGCTCAACAGCAACCAGAGCAACCTCGCCGCGGTCGCCCGGGGGGTGGATAAAGCCGACGGCAGCCTCGAACTCTCACTGCTCCAGACTCCGGCCGGGGGCCCGCTCCTCTACACCCCGATGCCGGGGGGGCAGATGAAGTTCCACATCGTCTACGACGAAGTTTCGCGCTGTTACTGGAGCGCCCTCACCCAGACCACCGACAGCTATTCGCGGGTCGACCGGCTGCCGGACAGCCGCTTCAACCTCCCCTACAACCAGCGGAACCGGCTGGCGCTCTATTTTTCGCACAACTGTTTCGACTGGTGCTTCGCCGGGATGGTCGCCCACGGGCGCATGGACATTTGTTCGCGCCACTACGCAAGTTTGCTCGTCGACGGCGACGATCTGTTGGTTTTCAGCCGTTCCGGCGACGAAGAGGCGAGCTCGGCTCACAACGGCAATATCCTGACCCTCCACCGGATCGGCGATTTCCGGCGGCTGATCTATTGAAGATGCAATCCCGCCCCAAACGGGCGGAGCACAAGGGGGAAGAAGATGGACGTTCACCGGCACCGGCGGCAGTTCGGCGCTTTCGCGACTCCGCTTCGGCTCCTCGCCCTGCTCCTCCTTCCCCTCGCCTTGGCGGCGGCGGATGAGGCGGCGGCTCCGCTGGCGAAAAAGAACCCAAGCGGAGACCCGGACGTGCTGGTCACCGAGGGGCTCTGGAAAAATCCCGGCGGCGGGGTGAATAAAAAATTCGAAACTCCTTGCGGTGCGGTCTACCGGTTCACCGAATCCGCGCCCTATGCCGTCCTGTACGGCGCACGGGATGATGTTCGCGCCGGGGTCGCCGCCTTTCACACCAAGCGATCCTGCCAATGCGGAACCTGTCAGGTCCGCTACCGGCTCTTTGCGCTGGAGAGCGCGATTCCCCCGGCGAAAAAAAAGAAAAAGCGGTTCGTCGCGGTGGATTTCTTCATCCGCAAATTCCCCGCGCTCAGCCGTGACGACCGGAGCGACTTTTCCTTTGTCGTCGCCTTCAGCAATTACGCCGAAATCAACGCCGATTGGGTGCGGGTGACCAAGGTTCTGCAGCGCAATCAACTCGGCCTCTTCAGTTATCTCGACGAAGCCTGCCGCGATCCCGGCGCGGCGACGTGTCTCGGCGCCCCGGTTTTCAATCCGCAGTTCGGCTGGAATCACTGCCGGATCGTCATCGACAACGAGCCGAAGTCAAAAACCGTCATCACCGTTTTCAGCAACGGCAATATCCTGTTCATCCGGCCGAAAATGGAAATCCGGGGGCTTCCGACCGACATCAACGCGGTCGCAATTCTGCTCGACAATTACTATTCGCTGCGGCCGATCCCGCTGATCGAAATTTCGGAACCGACCTTCTACCGTTTCGACCGGATCGAGGATCTTGTTTCGCTGCCGCCGCCCGGCTACCGTTTTTATCCTTATGATCTCTACGCCGGCGACGCCAGGCTCAAGGCAAACCGCCGCGATCAGAGCCGCAAAAATCCGGACGCCCAATACGCCGAGGCGTTGCGCATGCTCCGCCGGCCTGGCGAAGCGCCGTTGCCCAAAGCGATCGAACTGCTGGAAAAAGCGGCCGATGACGACCACGTCTTCGCCAATTATGAACTTGGCGTCTGTTACCTGTACGGCGTCGGAGTGCGCCGCGATCCGGACAAGGCGGCGAAGTATTTCCACCGCGCGGCCAAACGCGGCTATCATGACGATGTCGCGGTCACCCGTTTTCTACTGTTGTGGGCGCAGGCTCCCCACGAAATTTTCGTCGGCGAAGAGCTCAACGAAGCAAACGCGGCCTGTCGCGACCTCAACCAGACATGCTCATCGGGGGCCGCGCATCTCGATCTCAGCTTCAGTGGTATCTCCCGGACATCCGGCCCGGCCGCCGGCAACTGGCGGACGGTCAAATTCAGCGATCTATGCGATCCCTTGCCTTTCCCCGCCCCTTGGGAAAGCATCTTTCGCGGCAAAAAAATCCTTTGCGGACACCCGGTGTCCATCAACCACATTCCGGTATCGGCGATGTACGGCGGCGCCGAAGCCTCGACCGAAGACGATCCCGCAGCGTGGTATATCGGAAAACTCAAGCGCTATATGGATGAGAACTACGGCGGAGCCTTTGTCCGCTACGGTGAACTCTGGCGGCAGCAGGCCCGTCTGCACCCCGAAAAAACCACCGACTATCTCCGTCACGCGCAGTCCGCGTTTCAGCGGGGGGCGCAGCAAAACGACGATGAATCCCAACTCGAAGCATGGCGGACAGAATCCGAGTTCGGCATCTTGAAGCCGGAGGCGTTTTCGCTGGAAACCGACATCCGGTTCCACCGCAACCCGCAGTATTATCTCCTCAAATACCTCGCCGCCCATCCCGGCCAGGAGTGGGAAGCGGCGTTTCAGCGGAAAAACTATCCGTGGGCGCTGCGCAAAATGCCGGCCGCCGACACCCCGGAACGCAAGTATCTTCGCGGATTGATGCTGGTCGCCCCCTATTTCGACGGCGGTGAGGGATTCCGGAAAGTCCGCTACCGGCTGATGGATGGCTTCTCCGGCGTCAACGGGACAACCGCCACGGCGATTTCCGCTGCCTGGGATCAGGCGATTGAGGGATATCAGTTGATCGAGGAAGCCGCCGACGCCGGGCTCCCGGAAGCGAAGTTTCTGA
>CAZRFG010000356.1:1671-3663 GCA_964599205.1 uncultured Victivallaceae bacterium | reverse complement strand
TCGCCGCTGGACCACGCCTCCGTGCGACGGAGGGCGGACGCAAGCTGCGCTTGCTTTTTTTAGGCGCTTCGCGCTTTTTTTGAGCTTGCGGCGCTTTTTTTACGGTGTGAACACCCTGACCCGCATCAGGCGGCTGTTGTCAAGATAGTACAACATCCCGTCCGGCCGCAAATTGAAACGGTTGGTGGCCGCAAACGACCCGTGCTTCAACAACTTGACCACCCCGTCGCGCGGATTGTACTTGTACAAAATGTCGCCCACCACAAAGTAATTGCTCGCATCCGGCCCCACCGGCCCCGCGGTGGCGTGAAACCCCCGCCGCCCTTCGAGCTTGCCGTCCGCAACGAAACTCCGGGTCTTCGGGTCGAAAATCAGATAGTGCTGATTCACCCCATCCTCGGCGAACAACAGAATCCTGCCGTCGGACGTCGGCGCCGCATTGTTGTAAGCCGGGAACTTGCCCGGATGCCTGCCGGTCCAGACGATCTTCTGCGCCGCCATGTCCCATAACGCCACCTCCGCCTCGGCCAGCTTCGGGATCGAACTCGAACCCCCGTAAATCGAGCCGGGCAGCAACAGCAGCGACGGCTCCCCCGGCACCGGACTGACAATACCGATCGACTGCTCCGGCATGATGTTCCGCCAGACCGTCACCCGGTAGTCCGCCGCCGGATCGATCTTGACCAGCGCCCCGCCCAGCTGCGCCTTGATCGGCATGGTGCCGCCGTAGATCGCATCCCCGGCCCGCACCAGCCGGGCCAGGCGCTCCTGGCCGTGGGTGTTGCCGAGATTGGCCAGCGGCCGCGGATTGACCCCTTTGCGCAACGGCTTGCCGGGGTCAAAGAGATCGAGCCCGCCCTGGGTGTAGCTCGAGAGGAGAATCCCTTCCGGCGTATCCATCAGGTCGTAATTCTGGATCGTCCCGGTCGAAATAATGCCGTAATCGGTCGAAACCATGGTGTCGAGATTGAGCCCGAACACCTTCGCGCCGAAAATCCCGCTGCCGTAGAGCGTGCCGCCGCGAACATCGCCGACGGCAAAGAGTTCGTGACCGATGCCGTCGGGATAGGCGACCGCAAGCAATTTCCGGGAACCGCTTCCGGCTTCCTCGACGTACAGCCCGTCGTCGTTGAAGAAGAGCGGCTTGTCGCCGTTGGCAAAGGCGGTGTACCGGAGCCGCCGCGGATCGTCCTTGCCGTCAATCCCGGCGGTCGGCTCGGTGGCAACGCCGTCGAAACTGCAGAGATAATACTTGCCGCCGAAGACCCGGTAGACCTTGCCGTCCTTCAGTACGATTTCCACTTTCTGCTGGCCGGGCAAGGCGGCGTATTCGGCCTGCTGCGCCGGGGTCAGCAGCTGCTTTCGGGCGCCGTTGGCGAGATCGACCGCGAAGAGTTCGACCTTGCCGAGGCCGACCGGGGCGTAAAGGATGTTGCGGTCGTCAACCGCCGGCAGAATGATGTACATCTGAAGCGGATCGTCGGCAAGCCGGCCGCGGTCGGTGACCCGGTCGGCGGCCGGATCGAGCTCCAGCAGCGTCGCCGTGGGGTGGATGCCGAAATAGATTTTGCCGTCCGGGGCGACCGCGCCGCCGAGCCAGTATTTGCCGGTGGTCCGGGGATCGATGGCCCGGAGCAAGGTGGTTTCGCGCCTGGCGATATCGTATTTGAAAATGCCCGGCTGCCGGTTCCCGGCGAGAATGTAGACCGCGCCCCGGCCCGGCACCGCCACCGGGGACAAACCGTGTTCGCCGTGATATTTCGACAAATCAATCCAGTGCCGCTCATTTTTCAAACGGTCGTAGCCGAGCAGTCCGTAAACCTCGGGCGAACGGACCACCGCCCAGGCGATGTCGGTGCCCGCCGGTTCGCGGGTGACGAATTGGACGGCGGCGGTCGGCGACGGGAGCGGTTTTCCCACCCGTTCGATGGTGTAAGTTTTGCCGTCGCCGCCGGTAAGGTCCTCGACTTTGGACACGGTGAGCTGGCGGGT
>CAZRFG010000356.1:0-1571 GCA_964599205.1 uncultured Victivallaceae bacterium | reverse complement strand
GTTCAGCGCCGGCAGCAGCATCGCCGCCAGAATGGCGATGATGGCGATCACCACCAGAAGTTCGATCAAGGTGAATTTACGGCTGGAGACTTTCATCGGAACATCCTTTCGGGGGTTGTGATTGGCGGCGGACTTGCCTTGCGGCGTCAGCTCGGAGCGCGCCAGGACGCCGGGCAGGTAGATCCGGCGCGGTCCGGTTTCAGGGTGGGCCAGGCGGCGTTCGCACTCTTCAAAAGCGGCGAAACCGACGTGCTTCCAGTTGGCGGCGATGGTCGGACAGCGGTGGAGCCACGGGCAGATCAGGCTTTTGCCGTCGGCGGCGAGGGCGGTGATGTCATCGGCCAACGTCCGTCCGGGATAACGGCTCCGGTACTCTTCGGCGGACAGGTGAAAGACATTGTCGGAAGCGAAAAAATACCCCTGATCCGCGCGGTACTCGATGGCGGGCTGAACCCAGGAGGAGGTGACGAAGCGCTCGCCGATCTCGCCTCCGGCGGCGCGGAAGGCTTCGGCGAAGAGCGCGGAGCGACGGGCATAGACCGGTTTTTCGTAGGTGACGAGCGAAACTTTGCGGATGCCGCGTTGAAGGAAAAACCCGACCGCTTGTTCGGCGGTGTTGAAGGGGTCGAGTCCGACCGTCGAAATGGTGCTTTCGTAATCGTTCTCGATCAGCACCCCGACCACCGGGATGGTGAACGGCAGTTTCTGCCAGAACTGGTCGAGTTCGTGGAGCAAAATGACCGCCGAGCAGCTTTGGTTGACCCGGTCCCAGCGGTCGTCGAGGGGGTATTCGTCGCAATTGAGCGGTTCGACCAGCAGCGCGTAACCGCGGGTGATCGCCGCCGCCTGGATCGCGGTCAGCGCGGAATAAAAGATCCCGCTCCGGCTCTTATTCGGATTGACGATCACCACGGCGAGGCAACGGCGGGCGGGATCGCCGCCGTCGGGCGGCGCGGGCGGGCTGACGAAAATCCCGCGCTGGGCGGATTTGCGGATCAGACCGCGTTCGACCAGAAAGTCGATGCCGCGCAGCGCCGCATTGTAGCTGATGCCGAACTTCACCGCCAGCCGCCGGACTGACGGCAGCCGGCTCTCCGGAGGATAACTGCCGGACATGATCTGTGCTTCGATATAATCGATCAGCTGTTCGGCGATGATGGGTTGCCTTTTCATAACTTGCCATCCTTTTTTTGATGATTTGCTTTCACCGCAAATTATAGGACGAATGGGCAAGGATGACAAGTGAAATGTTGATGAAAAGGATGATAAACTGATGCAACTGATTTGATTCAGGCATGAAAGAATGCTACTGAAATGCGTGACCGGGAGAAAGTTGCGGGGGAATCTCGGGGCGGGGGTAGGGCGTGCCGATGCGCCCGTATCCCGGTCAAGGGCCGCGGCGTGCCGTTGCGACCGTATCCCGGGCAAGGGCCGCGGCGTGCCGATGCACCCGTATCCCGGTCAAGGGCCGCGACGTGCCGACGCGCCCGTATCCCGGTCAAGGGCCGCGACGTGCTGATGCGCCCGTACCCTGGTCAAGGGCCGCGCCCTTGCGCGGTTTCCAAAGGGCG
>CAZRFG010000355.1:0-3665 GCA_964599205.1 uncultured Victivallaceae bacterium | reverse complement strand
TCATGCGAGGAAAAGAGCTAAAACGAATAGTTTTATGAACCAGATGAAAACCCTTGGCCAGGTGGAAATATTCTATGCCGACGACAACCGGGAATTCCTGACTGGAGTATATTGGAACTCCGGCACCAACGGCGCGGTGGGCTGGATTGTGCTGCTCGCTCCTTATTTGAACGTTCCGGTGAACGCCAATAAACAACTGGTGGACCCTCTGATGAAAATCAAGGCGGTGACTTGTCCGTCGCATGCGATCATGGGAACCACGCCACGGCCCTCAGGCAGCGTCTATATCAGCGGATATTACCCGTCTTACGGTTATAATTCAACGCTTGCGGTAAACCAGAATATCGCCAATGCGGGACTCAACTCACCCCAACCGGGATGTATGTTGTCCTCGATCAGAAAATCATCCAAGGCCGCGATGTTTCTTGAAAACGGCGGGGGAACCAATGTCGCGTTAGTCACGGTTGACGCCCGCTCCGCTTTCGGCCCGCTGGTTCGCTGGTCACATGCCGCGGCAATGAATCTGGCGTATGCCGACGGACATGCCGGAAGCTGGAAGAGAGTATCCCCGGTGCTTCCCGAGTGCTGGGGAACCGGAGCTTCAAACTACTCCGCGGTTTCCCCGGAATACAAAGAATTTTGGGGATGGAAATAACCGGCGGAAGCTGTGCTTCGAGGTTTGCCGAAATCGATTTCAGGTTCAAAGCTGAAATTTAGAGATAAACGGGAAATTGTGAAAGACATCCGGAACTCCTTATGACTGAACAGGACCATCGATGAACCCTTGCTTGATTACCTTATTTCTGTTGCTCATCGGCGTCAATGCGGTTGCTTCGGAAGCCGCACCGTTTGCCGGACGGGAAGAATTGTTCCAGATTCCCCAAGTGTCGGCCGCAGCGGCTTTCAGCCCAGTGTCTTCCACGGAATTAAAAGGAATATTTTATGAAAGCGCCGTGTTTAACGGCGAGAAAACCCAGGTTTTCGCGTGGCTGGGAATTCCCGTCGGCGCCAAGGGAAAAGTGCCCGCGGTGGTTTTAGTGCACGGCGGCGGTGGGACGGCGTTTCGTTATTGGGCCGAGTTATGGTTGAAGCGCGGTTATGCGGTCATCGCCATGGATCACGGCGGCGGGGTTCCTCAAAACAACGGCCGGAACGGCGCCGATAAAAGCATTCCCCACCCCCGGGGTGGACCGAAATTACAAAAGCTTTTTGCCGCCGCCATGCTGCCGGCACAGGATCAATGGGCTTATCATGCGGTCTGTGCCATTATCCGGGCCAATTCGTTATTGCGGTCGCTTCCGGAAGTGGATTCCGGCAAAATCGGGTTAATCGGGATCTCATGGGGAGGCGTCGCCAGTGAAATCGCGCTCGGCATCGATGACCGGTTCCAATATGGAGTCATTGTTTACGCCAACGGTTTTTTGCACGAGGATTCCTTATGGAAGGACACCGAATTCAAAACCGTAAACGACGCCGCGGTCAAGCGCTGGACGGAATTGTGGGATCCGTCCCGCTATTTGGGAAAAAGCAATTTGCCGATCCTGTTTGTCGGCGGCGCCACCGATCCATGCTTCCGCCCGGAGGTCTGGCAGAAAACATATCAATTGATCGCTCCGGAGCATCGCAAGTTGGCGTATCGCCCCTTTATGCCGCATGGACACCCGCCCGCCGGCGACCCCGGCGAAATCACGGTATTCGCCGATGCAATGACCCGCTCGGCGGAGCCGCTGCCCAAAATAATCAGTCAAAACGATGACCGCATTGTCTACGAAAGCACCTTGCCGCTGCAAAAAGCCGAACTGTGCTATACCGTCGAGCATGGCGCCTGGAATAAAAGGAAATGGCAAACTGCGCCGTTGTCGATAGATGTGCAAAAAAACAGCATCGAAATCAAAGTTCCGGCAGAGGCGACCGCTTACTTTGTCAACCTTTATGATCATCGGAATCTGATTGCAAGCAGCGAAATGATTATCAGCAAGAAAGAAAATTGAAAATGGCTCCCAAATATCCAGTTTTGGCGCAGGCGCGGATTGTTGTAGCCGGCGCCGGCCCGGCCGGCTGCGTCGCCGCAATCGCGGCGGCCCGACAGGGCATGGACGTCATATTGCTTGAGGAGAGCATCTCCTGCGGCGGAAGCGGAACCAATGGTCTGGTTCCGGTCATGATCCATCTTGGTGACGGCAAGAACTTGACAGCTTCAGGGATCGGCTTTGAGATCATTGAAGCGACCTGCCGGAAGATGAAGGTGAAAAAGATCAATCATATATGGCAGCATATTGACGCCGAAAAGCTGAAGCGGACCTACGATGACATGCTGGCGGAAGCGGGAGTAACCGTTTTGTTCTCATCCAAAGTGGCGGCTGTCAATCGCCAGAATCACCGCATCAAAAGTCTGATCGTGGCCGGCGTGAACGGGTTGAAAACAGTGCACGCAGATATGTTCATCGACGCCACCGGCGACGGGTTGGTCAGCGCCTTGGCCGGCGTCCCCTTTGAATACGGGGATGAATACGGCAAAGTAATGAGTCCCACGTTGTGCGTGCAATATTCCAACATCAATTTACCGGAATACCAGGCCGCGGCCAAAAACGGGAGAAATGCAAGGACGATCTGGCATCAACTGCTCAAAGAGGGCAGAACTCCGGTTGCGGATCATCACTTCGTCGGAATCAGCCAGTACGGAAACGGCACCGCGTCGGGCAATCTCGGGCATATCTACGGGACCGACAGCCTCGACGAGTTCTCGGTGTCCCGGGCCTGTGTCGAGGGAAGAAGAATTGCCGAATTGATTCATGCGTTTTACGTGAATCACGTGCCCGGCTGCGGCAAAAGCGATTTGGTGAATACAGCCTCGGCTTTGGGCATCCGGGAGTCCCGGAGAATTACCGGGGATTATGTATTGAATTACGATGACTATTTGATGCGCCGCCATTTTGACGACGATATCGGCTGTTTTCATTATCCGATCGACATCCATGCCTCGAACAGCGATCCGGATGAACAATTGAAAGTGGTGGAGACCCTGGAAATGTCATCTTACAAGCCCGGCGAAAGCTACGGCATTCCATATCGGGCGCTGACCCCCAAAGGAGTCAAAAATCTGCTGGTGGCCGGACGTTGCATCAGCGCCGACCGGGCGATCATGTCAAGCATCAGGGTCCAGCCGGGCTGTATGATCACCGGGCAGGCGGCCGGAGTGGCCGCCGCAATCGCGCTTGACCGCAAATGCGATGTGAGAAGAGTCAATATTAAGGAGCTGAGAGGCAAGTTAATCGAAATCGGAGCGTTTATTCCATGTTCAAAAAAATAACTCTTTTATGTTGGTCGATCTTGTCGGTCTTGTCAGCCCACGCGGAGGAAGTTCCATGGCTGCGTTTTGATGTGGCGCTGGGCCAGGGAATCGGGATCTTTTATACCCGGGTCAACGGCGTCAAATTCCGGGTTGAAGCCGCCCGGGACGGCGAGAAATTCGAACCGCTCTGGAGCATGACCTGGGGGAAACTCAACCAGTGGTATCCGATGGCCCTTGACTTGAGTCAATATGCCGGAAAAAAAATCAAAATCAGGCTGATTTCCGAATATATTGAAAACCGGATATGTCAGGATTACCCGTTCTGGGGCGATCCCCGCATCGGCCTCGGAGATATGGCGGAGGGCAATGAAGT
>CAZRFG010000354.1:0-3681 GCA_964599205.1 uncultured Victivallaceae bacterium | reverse complement strand
TGGAACTATAATACAAAAAGAGGCTTTTTTCCACCATGCTCGAACACAATTTGCAACATTTCCTCCAGTACCTGGCCACCGAACGCGGCCTCGCCCGCCATAGCATCGACGCCTACGAGTGCGACCTGCGCGACCTCATCAGCTACCTCGAAACCCGCAAAATCGACTCCTTCGCCGCCGTCAAACGCGCCGACCTCATCGACTACCTCGGCGAACGCCGCGAAAACGGCCTCGAAAGCACCACCGTCGCCCGCCGCCTGGTCGCCGCCAAACTCTTTTTCCGCTTCCTCCACGACGAGAAGCTCATCCCGTCCAACGAAGCCAGTCTGATGGATTCCCCCAAACTCTGGCGCATCCTCCCGGACTTCCTCAGCTCCGACGAAATCACCGGCTTCCTCACCGCTTTTTCCGACCGCAGCGACGACCCCCTCGAACTCCGCAACCGCGCCATGCTCGAACTCCTCTACGCCTCCGGTCTGCGCGTCTCCGAACTCGCCAATCTGCCGCTCTCCGCCCTCGACTTCGACACCGAACTCGTCCGGGTCACCGGCAAAGGTTCCAAAACCCGCATCGTCCCGGTCGGCAAAATCGCCCTCGCCATCCTCCGGCGCTACCTCGCCGAAGCCCGGCCCGCGCTGGTCGAGAAGAACCCCGCCGCCAAGCAGCTCTTCGTCTCCCGCAACGGCCGCGCCCTCAACCGCGAACGGGTCTGGGCGGTGGTCAAGCTCGCCGCCGAACTCGCCGGGATCAGCAAAAACGTCCACCCCCACACGCTGCGCCACTCCTTCGCCAGCCATCTGCTCGAAAACGGCGCCGACCTCCGGGTGATCCAGGAAATGCTCGGCCACGCCGACATCGGCACCACCGAAATCTATACTCACGTCGACCGCTCGCGGCTCGCCGCCCTCCACAAAAAATTTCACCCCCGGGGATAAGATGAAAGCTGAAATCCTGAGCGCCGAGTTGATCGCTTCCGGCCGCTACCTCAAACTCGAAACCCTCCGCTACCGCGACGACCACGGCGCGGAACGTTTGTGGGAAGCCGCCGGCCGGGTCGGCAGCTTCGGCGCGGTGATCATCGTCGCCAAAATCACCCGCACCGGCGAACTCGTGCTGATCCGCCAGTTCCGCCCGCCCGCGGGAAAACACCTGATCGAATTCCCCGCCGGGTTGGTCGATCCCGGCGAAACCCCCGAGCACACCGCCGTCCGCGAACTCCTTGAAGAGACCGGTTATTGCGGCCGGGTGACCGCCGTCCACCCCCCGACCTACAGCTCCCCCGGGCTCTCCGGCGAACAGCTCTATCTGGTCGAAATGGCGATCGACGATGACTTTGACCCGGTTCCTTGCAACGAGGAATGCGAGTCGATCGAAACCTTTCGCGTCCCTCCCGCCGCCCTTGCCGCCTTTCTCGACCGCTGCGAGGCCCGGGGTGACGGCGTCGATGCCAAAGTCCGGGTCTATTCGCTCCGCTGATCAGCCGATCAGTCGTTCGATTTCCTCGCGGTCGGAGAAGTGGCGCTTGACCCCCTTGATCTCCTGATAATCCTCGTGGCCCTTGCCCGCCACCAGCACGGTGTCGCCGCTTTTGGCCAATTCCACCGAGAACTTGATCGCCGCCCCCCGGTCGGGCTCGACCCGGTGCGGCACCCCCGCCGGAATGCCGGGGAGGATTTCGGCGATGATCGCCTCCGGCTCTTCGCTTCGCGGATTGTCGCTGGTGACGACGAGGTAATCCGAAGCTGCGGCCGCCGCTTTGCCCATCCGCGGACGCTTGGTGCGGTCGCGGTCGCCGCCGCAGCCGAAAACGGTGATGAGTTTCCCCCGCGTCAACGGCCGCAGCGCCGCCAGCACCTTGACCAGTGCGTCGTCGGTGTGGGCGTAATCGACCACGAAACCCGCGCCGTCGGCGCGCATAAAGAGCTCCAGCCGGCCCGGCGCGGGCGTCACTTCCGCCGCCGCCGCCAGCAGCATCGGCCACTTCGCCCCCAGCGCTTCGGCGGCCAGCAGCGCCCCGGTGAGGTTAAAGACATTGTGCTCCCCGATCAACGGCGTCTTGACCGTAAATTCTCCGTCACTTCGACGCAAAACAAACGTGGTGCCGTCATTTTTGAGCTCAAATTTTACAATCCGGCAGTCGCAGTCGTCACTTTCGCCAAAAGTGACGACGCGGTGATCCGTCACTTCTCCGGCAAGTTTGCGGCCCCAGGGGTCGTCGATATTGATCACCGCGGTCGCGCCGGGGGCGAGCAATTCGATGAAAAGCCGCCGCTTGGCGTCATAGTACGCCTCCATGGTGCGGTGATAGTCGAGGTGGTCGCCGGTGAGATTGGTGAACACCGCCGCGTCGAAGCGGACGCCGCCGGTGCGGTTCTGGTCGAGCGCGTGGCTGGAGAGCTCCATCGAAACAAATTTCGCTCCCTCGTCGGCCCCGCGGCGAAGGAGTTTGAAAAACTCCTCCGGCCCCGGTGTGGTGTGCGAAGCCGGGGCCGACCATTCCGGCGTCCGGTATTCGACGGTCGAAATCAGCATTCCCCGGTGTTCGGCGCGGCGGAGCAGCTGCTCGACCAGCATCGCGGTGGTGGTCTTGCCGTTGGTGCCGGTGACGCCGAAGAACTTGAGCCCGAGGTCGGGCCGGCGGTAAAAGTCGCGGATGAGTCCGGTCAGCGCGGCGCGGCTGTCGGCGACGAGTTCGAGTTTGACCCCGGCGGGCACTTCGACCGGCCGCTCGGCGACGATCGCGGCGGCTCCGGCGGCGACGGCGGCGACGACGAAATTGTGGCCGTCACTTTTGCTTCCCGGGACGGCGACGTAGAGCGCGCCCGGCACGACTTGCCGCGAATCGGCGGTGATCAGGGGGTAATCGGCGGCGTTGAGCATGATTGACTTTTCCTTCTTTTCCATTCATCGAGCAGCGCCGGGTCGATCCCGACGCCGAAAATCACCAGCAACGCCCCCGCCAGCTGAAACAGCGAAACCCCTTCGCCGAGGATCGGCCACGACAACGCCAGCACCGTCACCGGGGTCAGGTACTGCATGATGTTGAGGAGCGAGAGATCGATCAGCCGCTGCGCCTGGTTCCAGGCGAAAAACGCTCCCGCGGTGGGAAAGAGAATGATGTAGCCGACCACCGCCCAGCTCAGGAAATTCTGCGGCATCCGGATCGCGGGGGCGTTGATCGCTTCGAGCGCCAGCAGCAGCGGCAGCGCCCCGAGCATCACGTAGGTGGTGTAGATGAACCCGCCCACCCGGCGCACGGTTTCGCGGCCCCAGAGCGAATAGACCGCCCAGCAGACCGCCGCGCCGAAGGTCAGGAGGTCGCCGGTCGAAAAGGCCCCGAGATGGAGTCCCGACGGCTCGATCACTTTGATCACCATAAAGCAGCCGACCGTCGCCACCGCCATCCCGGCGTACTGGATCGGGCGCACTTTCCGCCCCAGCAGCACGCCGCCGAGCATGGTCATCACCGGGGTCGCGGTCATGATCATCGACGAATTGACCGCGGTGGTGTAACGCTGTCCCCAGAAGATCAGGAAACTCATTCCCGCCATCCCGACCGTGCCCTGCGCCAGCATCAAAAGAAAGTCGCGCCGGGAAAAGGCGAACATTTTGTTTCCGTAGAGCCGCAGTCCGACGACGAACATCAGCAATCCCGCTGCGCTGAAGCGCAGAATCGACATC
>CAZRFG010000353.1:0-3691 GCA_964599205.1 uncultured Victivallaceae bacterium | reverse complement strand
GTCAGATCCAGCTCGTCCCCCTCAATCTCGTCAAAGAACAACGCCGCCCGATCCTCCGCCACTTCCCGCTCGATTTCCGCCAGACACCGCCCGCAACACCCCGCGATCCGATACGAAAATTTCCCCTCCGCCAACACATTCCCCGAAATCAAACGGCAAGTCAAATGATACCGCACCGGCGATACCACCGCCAACGCCGACGACGGTTCCACCCCCAATAATTCCGCCGGCTCCTCGCCTTCCAATTCCACCGGCTGCTTCTCCAACAGCCCGATCGTTACCTTGATCATTTTTTCCGCTTCTCCAGTTTCTCCCTCACCGCCCGCACCACCGGCGGCGGCACGAATTGCGCAAAGTCCGCCCCCAGCGTCGCCACTTCCTTCACCATCTTCGAACTCACAAACGAGTTGTTGGTCGACGGCATCATGAATATCGTCTCGCACTCCTCACGCAGACTCCGGTTCATCAACGCCATCTGAAGCTCGTATTCGAAGTCCGAAAACGCCCGCAGCCCGCGCAACACCGCCTGAGCGTCGAGCTCCACAATCGCATCCACCAGCAACCCCTGAAACGACACCACCCGGACGTTCCCGAGATGACGGCAGCACTCGACGATGATCGCCTCGCGCTCCTCCAGATTGAACATCGGATGCTTGTCAATATTCACCGCCACCCCGACGATCACCTCGTCAAAAAGTTTTGAGGCACGCTCGACCAAATCCAGATGACCGTTGGTCATCGGATCGAAGCTGCCGGGATACAAGACGCGTTTCATGATCGTTCTTCCTTATTTCCGTCGCATTGTCGTCGAATTGTCGTCGCTTTGCCGTCACTTACCGGTTTTCGCCTCAAAAAATGACGGAGCAGATTTGATTTTTGCTGATTATACTATACAGTATAAGTGACCCTTTTGCAAGTCGGGCGGCAGTCGTTTTTTGACCGCCGCCGATTCCCGGAACCCTGGATTCGGATCGAGTTATGAGCGAAATATTTGCCAACCATCACCTGATCGGCCGCCGCCTCGCGCTCGGCATCGGGGTTTTTGACGGCGTTCACCGCGGCCACCAGCTGTTGCTCGCCGAACTCGCCGCCATGGCCAAGCGTACCGGCGCCACCCCGGTGGCGATGACCTTCGCTCCCCACCCCCGCGCGGTGCTTTTTCCCCACGATCCGCCCAAGCAGCTGATGCCGCTGCCGGAACGGCTGGAGTTGCTCAAACAATACGGCGCCGAGGAAGTCGCGGTGGTCCACTTCTCCCCCGACCTCGCTGCCCTCCCGGCCGAGGAGTTCCTCGCCAAACTGCTCGACTTCCCGGCCGAAATCACCGGGATCTGCGTCGGCGCCTCCTGGCGCTTCGGCGCCGGGGCCAGAGGCGACGCCGAACTCCTGCGGCAGTGGACCGCCGCGCGCGGCATCGAATTCGTCCCGGTCCCCGAACTCGCGATCGACGGCATCGTGGTCAGCAGCAGCGCCATCCGCCGGGCGATCACCGCCGGGCGGCTCGCCGAAGCCGAAAAACTCCTCGGCCGCCCCTACCGCCTGACCGGGGTGGTCGAGCACGGCTACAACCTCGCCGGCCGCGCCCTTTCGCGCCCGACCGCCAACGTCCGCCCCGCCATCGGCGTTCTGCCCCCCGACGGCGTCTACGCCGGTCGCGCCTTCGTCGACGGCCGGGAATACCCGGCGGCGATCAACCTCGGCGTGTCGCCGACCTTCGGCTGGACCGGCGGCGAACGCCGGCTCGAAGTCCATTTGCTCGATTTCTCCGGCGACCTTTATGGCGACGTGATCGGCATCGAGCTGGTCTGCTACCTCCGCCCCGAACGAACCTTTGCCGGAGCCGAAGAGCTCAAAGTGCAAATTGAAAAAGATATCGCAGCCATCCGGCGTCTCCTCGCCGGCCGGCCCCAGGAGAGTTTGAACCATGAGTGATGAACCCCGCAGCTACCTCGCCAGCGACCTGGCCACCGAATTGAACGTCGCCCGCACCACCGTCAACGACTGGCTCGCCCGCTATGGCGCTTACCTCGAATTCGAACTTCGCGGCAAGCGCAAAGCGTATTCGGCCAACTCGCTCGCCGTGCTCCGCGAAGTCGCCAGGCTCCGCGACGACGGCAAGTCCGCCTTGGAAATCGACGCCGAACTCGCCAAAAAGTACGGCATCCGCCCGGAAATCGCGCCGCACCCCGACGAGTCGCCCGAAGCCGCCCCCGAAGCTCCGGCCCCCCCCGCCGCCTCGGAACTCCCGGCCACCATTCCCAACGGCTCCGACCTCGCGCTCCGCTTCTCCGACGACCAGCTCAAGAAACTCTTCGGCCTGCTCGAGGAACAGGAGGCGCTGCGTCGCCGCACCGCCGCCCAGCTTCGCCGCCGGGTGCTGCTGATCGTATTGCTGATCCTGCTCGGGCTCGGCATCCCGCTGGTGATTCTCTCCGGCCGCATCCTCGACCGGATCAGCGCCGAAAGCCGCGCCCGCCGCGAAAACCACCAGACTTTGCTCGAAAACAACCGCGTACTGGCGGTCGAACTCCAGTCCGCCCGCCAGAATCTCGAAGGGCTCAAGTCCGACCAGGGCAAACTCCGCGACGCCGCCGCCAAGGCCGAAGCCGAAAACGCCGCCCGCCTCGCCGCCATCACCGTCGTCCTCGACAAAAACCGCCAGGACTTCGCCGCCAACTCCAAACGCCTCGCCGACGAAATCGCCGCCCAGCGCGCCGCCGCCGAAGCCGCCCGCCAGGCCGATAACTCCCGCGCCGCCGAACTCGAACAAAAACAGGCCGCCCAACGCGAAGAATTCGCCCGCGCCCAGAAAGCCCTGCTCGAAAAACTCGAAGCCGAAAGCGCCAAACGCACCGCCGCCGAAACCGAAAAAGCCAAACTCCAGCGCGAACTCGATGAACAACGCCGGAAATCGGCCGCGGAACAGACCAAAAAATCAACCGAAATAACCATACCGGTCACCACCCCCAGCCTCAAGGAGCAACCAAAATGATCATCGGCATCGGCACCGACCTCGCGGAAATCGACCGCTTCCGCAAACTGATTTCCCGCTTCAACACCTCCTTCACCGACCGCGTCTTCACCATCGCCGAACAGCAGGAGGCCGCCATGCGCAACGACCCCGCCACCTACTACGCCGGCCGCTGGGCCGCCAAGGAAGCCCTCGCCAAAGCCCTCGGCTGCGGCATCGGCGGCAACTGCGCTCTGCTCGACGTCGAAGTCTGCAACCAGCCCACCGGCCAACCCCGGATCGAACTGCGCGAACACGCCCTCACCACCTTCCGCAAA
Source organism: uncultured Victivallaceae bacterium (assembly GCA_964599205.1). Lineage (GTDB taxonomy): Bacteria > Verrucomicrobiota > Lentisphaeria > Victivallales > Victivallaceae > JAVBUI01. The sequence continues at coordinate 403 of CAZRFG010000353.1, read as the reverse complement.
CTCGGCGGCAAACACATCCACCTCTCCGTATCCCACGAAGCCAACTACGCCGTCGCCACCGTCATCATCGAACGCTGACGGTCACAATCGCCACCCCTCACGAATACGGGGGAGAAGACAAAACTTTTTGAAAAAGCCGAACGTCGGCTGCGGTTTCTTTCTTCTCCTCCGGCCCCCTCATCTTTTATGAAAACTTTTAAGCTTAGCGCGGCGACTTTTTGACATCGTCAAAAAGTCGCCGCGCTGAACATGAAGAGGTTTGAAAAAAAGGAGGGGGTTCGGGGGAGGGAGAAAATTTCCTCAAAATTTTTGCTCTCTCCCCCGTATTCGAGAGGTGGCGATTGTGAACGTCAGCGGAGTTTCGGGAGGAGCCAGCTGATGGTTTGGCCGAGGTCTTGCATAT
>CAZRFG010000352.1:0-3724 GCA_964599205.1 uncultured Victivallaceae bacterium | reverse complement strand
CAAACTCAAATTGACGCTCTGGGTGCTCGGCTGGGCGCTCACGCTGGCGCTGGGCGGAAGGCCCGGCGGCTGGGGCTACCTGGCGGTCTCGCTGGCGGCGGTCATTTTGATTCCGGTTTTTCGCAAGTACCGCGGGCTTGCCGCGACGCTTCCGGTGCCCGCGCTCTCCCGGATCGAGCGTTTGTCCCGGCCGCCTTCCGGCGAAACGTTCCGCAATCCGCCGGAACTGGTCGCGCTGCTGGAGAAGTACCGCAAAATCTTCGACGTCGTTTATCGCACTTTTTTGCGCCGCGCCATCCCGGCGAGCAATCTGGCGGCCTGCCTCGCGCTGGTGCCTTGCACCCTCGGCTTGTTCGTTTCCTTCGCCGAAACCGCCGGGGCAATGGCCGGGATTCTCTGCATCGTCAATCTGCTGATTTTCCTGCCGCTGCTGCTCTACGCCGCCTATGTGCTGCGCAAAATCGCAGTCACCGCCGAAGCGGCGCGGCGCGAAGCACGGGTTCGCGAACTCCGGCCGCCGCTCGATCCGGGCGATCCGGCACTGTGGAGCGGCTGGAGTCTGCCCTGGCTGACGCCGTATGCGATCGACTTCTGCCGCAAGCTGAAAATCGACTTTGCGGTCGCGCCCGACGACGAGCTGGCAGTGATCTGCGGCGAAAGCTACTCCGGCGCGGTGGTCGAATCGCTTCGAAGCGGCGGTGATCTGCTGCCCCGGACGCTGGGTGAAGCGGTTTGGAATCAAGTTTTTCCCGGTATTGCGCCGATCATGCTGCCGGATCTGCCGCCCCGCCCCGAGCCGCCGCCGCCGCCTTCGGCCGAACTTGCGGAATTGCGCCGTCTCGCCGAAGCCGGAGAGCTGATGAAAGTCAAATGTTCGGCGCTGCGCGATATCCAGCTGGAGCGGCCCTACTTTGCGGCCGCGGATTTCGTCCGCTGCTGGCCCGACCGGCTCCATGCCGCCGCCGCGCTGGCGATTTTGCTGATCGCGCGCAAGAAGTTCAACTGCTGCGAAAGCGCCGCTTACCCCGACGATCCGATGTGGCTGTGGGTCTGGGACGGCTACCACGACGGTGCGGAGATCGAATTCATCATGGAGCTGGAGATTTTCTTCCGGATTGAATTCACCGACGATGCCGCCGAAAACATGCTCCATAACTGGACCCTCGCCGAAGCCGCCACCTATTGCTTGTCGGTGGAAGCCGCCACCCGGCTATAAAAAAAACGGAGCCGAAACTATTTCGCACTCCGTATCCAATCCATTGCGGCCGGCAGGACGCCGATTTCCGGGTGCAATCGCGAACGCCGGCAATCACCCGAGATCCGGATTGACGGCGGCGGCTTCGCCCCTCGCCGAAAGCAAACCCGATCCCGGCCATAAAAAAACGGAGCGCGAAACTATTTCGCGCTCAGTTTCCAAACCGTCGCGGCCGCATCCGGCCGCCGGTCCGGCGTTATTTCCCGGTGTAACGACGGGCGATGGCAATCACCAGCGCCAGCTCGGCATCCTGATTGACGGCATGACCGGCCGGGGCGGCGGCTTTCGGAGCCGCCTCTTCTTCAGCCGGCATGTATGCAAGCAGTTTGCAGAGCCCCTTGATCACCACCGCCACCAGGAAGGCGATAATCGCCGACAGCAGCGTGGTATAGAGCATGATCGAAATCGCGGTACCCATTTTTTACCTCTTTCGTAAGCGCCCGCAATACTGCGGGCGCGACAGTTGACATCAGGCGGCGTTTTTGATGATGCAGATATACACGGCGGTGATGATCGCGGTGGTGATGACCCCGCAGATATTGGCGCCGAGCGCGTACTGCATGATGATCGCGCCGGGGTTTTCCTTGGAAACTTCCTTCTGGGCGACCTTGGCGGTGCTGGGCACGCAGCTCACCCCGGCAATCCCGATCACCGGGTTGTACTTGCCGCCGGTGAAGAACCACATCAGATAGCCGCCGATGAGGCCGCCGATGCCGGAGAGACCCAGCGAAAGGATGCCGAGGATCAAGAGCGGCAGGATCTTGGGATCCATGATGGTCTTGGCGTCGCAAAGGACGCCGAGCAGGAGACCGAGCATCAGGGTCGAACCGTAGAGCACGATTTCGCTGACCAGATAGTGGAATTTTTCGAGCCCGGATTCACGGATCGCGATACCGAGGAAGAGCGAGAAGAAGAGCGGCGCCGCCACCGGGAACAGGAACGACAGCAGCACGCAGGCCACCACCGCAAAGATCAGTTTCTGGCCGGAAGTGGCCTTGAAAACCTTCTTTTCCGGAGGCATTTCGATCATCCGCAGCTTCTTCGGCACCAGGAAGCGGACCAAGTAGGGGAAGCCCCCGTAGGCCAGCGCGAGGTAGAGATAAGCGACCACGGTGATGGGAACAAAGAGATCCGGCGCCATTTTGAGCGAGCCGAAGATCACCATCGGGCCGTCGGCGCCGCCGACCAGCGCGATCGAGGCGGCTTCGCCGAGGGTCACGCCTTTGAACATCATCGCGATCGGCAGCGTCAGCAAAGTGCCGAGCTCGGCCCAGAGCGCGATGAACATGCTCTGGAACGGCCGCGCCATCACGAAGCCGACATCGAGCAGCGAGCCGATCCCGACGAAGATCAGACAGGCGATCAGACCGTTGCTGAAGGCAAAGGTGTAGATCGGCTGCAGCCAGTCGATCTGGCAGAGCGTCATGATGTGGTCGTTGTTGGCTTCGATCGAGTTCAAAAACAGCGTTCCGACCATGGTCTCGTCGACCGGCTGCTTGGCCGCCATGTTGATCGGGTCGAAGAACATCAGCGACGCGTTAATCGTGCTCATGCCGAGGCCCATCGGGATCATCAGCAGCGGTTCAAGCACACCTTTGCGGCCGAGCTGAACCAGCAGAATGCCGAGCGCGACCAGAATGATCCGGGCGATCAGGATCGTCCAATCCTGATGCCACTGGTGGATCACCAGATCGATCCCCTGGAAAATTTTCAAAAAATTGACATCCATGGTAACCGGGCTCCTCAGTATTTGACCATCGCCAGCAGCGAGCCGGCCTGGACATGGCTGTTTTCCGCCGCTTCGAAACTGGCGAGGACGCCGTCATGTTCGGCGAGGATGGTGGTTTCCATCTTCATCGCTTCGAGCACCATGATCGGAGTCGTGGCCTTGACTTCGTCGCCGGGCTTGACGAGGTGACGGATCACCAGCCCCGGCAGCTTCGAAATCACTTCGTGGAAGGTTTCGGACGAAGAGCCGGTGTCGGCCGCCGCCCGCGGTTTGGCCGCCGCTTCCGCGGGAGCGTCACCGACCGAGTAGGAAACGGTCTTGCCGTTGATATTGGCTTCGCCGTCCTTGAGTTCGACTTTGAACTCCTTGCCGTTGAGCCGGACCACCAGCTTGTCGTGCGAAGCTTTGGCGGCGGGAGCTTTTTCTTCGACCTTTTCCTTTTTGCGGACGCCGACTTTGGCTTCGCCCTTGAGGAAGGTGATGCCTTTTTCGAGGCAGGTCGCGGCGATGAAGACGTTTTCATCGGTGGTGGGAAGCTTGTTGGCTTCGAGCATCGCGACCGCCGCCTTGCGGCCCTTGGCCGGATTTTCGTCGTTGATGTCCAGCGGATTGCGGGTGGTCGGCTCGAGCTTGAGCTGTTCCGCCGCGATCTTGACGACGACCGGATCGGGAGCGGCCGGGGTGCGGCCGAAGTAGCCGAGGACCATCTTGCCGTAGCCTTCGGCGATCTTCTTCCAGGG
>CAZRFG010000351.1:2525-3733 GCA_964599205.1 uncultured Victivallaceae bacterium | reverse complement strand
TTCGCCCGGCCCGACCAGAGGGCTCCTCGCCCTCCGGACCACCCCCGCCAGGGCCAGGTGGCCCTGGACCCCTGCTCGGCGGGGGGACTCGCCTCGCGATCCGGGGCAGCTTACGCGCCCCGAGCCGGCCGACGGTCGCCTACCGCCTCGCGATCGCGAGTTTGAGGTTGCTCCCGGTCTCCACCCGCACCGGCAGCGCCGCCGCCGGCAGCAGCGCCCGGTCGGCGTACTTGAGCTCGATCCGGGTATCGCCGCAAATCACCGCCCCCTCGCCCGCCGTCACCACCAACAGCTGCAACGCCTTCGTCGCCAAAGTAAATTCCCCCCTCCCCAACTCCAGCGTCTCCAGCCGGAAACATCGGCTGTGCCGTTCATCGAGCACACTCCAGTGCCGCCCCGCCCCATTCTCCTCCAACAACACCGGTTCGGCAAAAAACGCCCGCCGCGTCTCCTCCTCGCTCCGCGCCCGGAAGTCGAACAGCGACAACGCAAAATCCACATCCCGCTTCATAAACCGCGCCGGCTCCGGCAAGACGATGCCCTCCCGCTCAAACTCGATCCGCACCGCAAAATCCGTCGGCTCCATGATCTCCACCATGAAAATCCCCTCGCCGATCGCATGCGGCACCCCGCCGGGCACAATAAAAGCATCCCCCGGCTTGATCGGAATCCGGTCGAAACCCGACAGCAGCGCCGGAATGTCCTGCTCCACAATTGCCCGCCGGAATTCGCTTTTCTCCGGCTGCCGCTGAAACCCGAGATAAATATATGGCTCCACCTCCTCGCGGCAGCCGAGAATGTAATACCCCTCGGTCTTGCCCGCATTCACCCCGAAATGCTCCAGCGCGAACGCCGCCGTCGGATGGCATTGCATGTGAAGCCGGATCGAGGAGTCGAGAAACTTGACCAGAAACCCCGCCGCCGCCCGGCCGCCGTCATACCCCGGCCCCAGCACCGCCGCCGGATCGGCGGCGATCCACGCCGGCAGCGGCATCGTCCCGCCGTCCGGGAGCATCACTTGGGAAATGCCCTCGTCCACGATCGGCTCCATTCCCGGATTGACCGCCGCCACCTCGGACAGCAGCCACTCCTCCGGCCGGTTGCCGTCCACCGCGGGCTCGATGCCGGCGATCCGGTCGAGCGTACGCCCGCCGCGATAGTTGCGCCGTACCCGGTTCGGCATCAGTTTGACCGGGAGCGAGGTGATT
>CAZRFG010000351.1:0-2425 GCA_964599205.1 uncultured Victivallaceae bacterium | reverse complement strand
GCGAAAAAGACCGCCATCACCACCTGATTTTTGCGGTCGGCGGCGGCGACCAGGTCGGGCGTCCGGGCCAAAATCTCAATGCCGTTGGCGGCGGGATCGCTGCCGTCCGGGCTGACGATCCACAGCGCCGAGCCGCCCTTGACATCGGCCCCGTGATTGATTGCGGCACCGAAAATCTCCGCTTCGACCGGGTCGGCGGGGTCGGCCTGGTTGATGCTCTGCCAGTTGCCGGCAACTTTGGCGAGCGACAATTCCAGCTCCGGACGATCCGGGAAGAACCAGCCGACGCCGCGATGATGGAGCGATTCGACCCGGGCTGCTTTCGTCTTGCCGGGTTCAAGTTTGCGCGCTTCGGCTCCGGCCGTTTTGATTTCGACCGGCCCCGCGACGAATTCCTGGGTGATCCCGGTCACCGCCGGAGCCTTGCCGGGAGTATTGAGGCCGCTGGTGAAGTGGACCAGATAGCGGTCAAAGCAGAACCAGGTCTGGCGCACCGCAAAATCGTTGCGCTTGAAGTCCATCACCGCCGCGCCGATGCTGCCGTCGGAGAGGCCGCCGACGAATTCGGATTCGTTCTCGAATTTTTTGCCCCACGGGCGCAGCCGGTCGTGGTCCTGCAATTCGGTACTTCCCGGCAGCTGCCGCCAGTTCCAGAAGGGGTAGATGTCGCGGTATTCCTTGCCGTCGCGATACAGCAGCGCCACCCCGTCGCCGAGGTAGCGGCCCTGCAAATTTTCATTGTTGTAGCTCTCGGTCCCGATGATCCGTTTGGAGCCCATTTTGAACGAAAAGTAATAGTCCGGACGGCGCTGGATGAGGTAGTCCGAGCACCAGAAATAACGGTTGCCGACCGGCTCCGCGCCTTTGGCGAAGGCTTCCAGGGCGGCCGCGCCCCCGGCGTCGAATTTCGCCGCCAAGGCGGCCGACTTGAACGCCGAATTGGCCTTTTCCACCGAGGAGTTGCGGAAGAGGTGGCGGCCACAAGCGCTGATGTCCATATTGCCCCGGTAAATCGTCCAGGCGGTGCCGTCGAGGAGGTAGCGGCGGAGCAGCGCGGTCTGCTCCGGGGTCATCGCAAACGAAGTTCCGGCGAAGATCGTCCCCCACTGCACCATGCTGTCGACGAAGCCCAGTCCGTAGTTGCCGAACTGGTGCTGCGGCCCGTGCTGGTGAAAACTCCAGTCCGGCTGCAACCCCTCGCGGTCGCGCGGCGCGATCGCCAGTTCTTCAAAAATCACGTCGCGGCCGCTTTTGACCATCCCGGCGTCGCGGTAGACCATGCCCTTGAGCGCGTGGACCGCCGAGAGCCAGACCCGGTTCTGGCCGGTCATCCCCGGCTTGGAGCGTTCGAGCAGCGGCCGGGCCCGCGCGATCAGCTCCGGCGTGGCCTGGTCGCCGAGCATGATCAAGGCGGCGGCGATGGTCTGCGGGACGCCGATCTGCATCGGCCACCAGTTGGGATTTTTGAAGTCGTTTTTGATCCAGAATTCGAGTGCGCTGCGGGCGGCGGCGGCGACTTCGGGCTTGCCCGCCAGTCTGCCGCCGGCCGGATCGGCGTACGCGAGCGCCAGCAGCCGGGCGCGGGTCAAATGGCGCTGGGTCGGCCAGCGGCCGAGCTGGGTGTTCTGATAATCGAGGTCGCTCCAGGAGCCGTCGGGGCGGATTTCCCGGAGATACTTCTCGGCTTCGTCGACGTTGCCCTCGCGTCCGGCGTGAAAGGCCGTCAGTTGCCGCCGTAGCGTGGCGAAATCATTTTCACTCAGCACTTCGGCCTTGAGCGTCAGCAGCGCGGTCAGCAGCAGCAACCCGGGGAGAATGAGGATTTTCTTCATGATCATCACTTTCCAATTTCAGTCAGTACGATTTCGTCGGGCCGGAATAAATATCCTTTGCGGAGGGTGTCCCGCGCGGTGACCGGGAGCGTCGCCACGTGGAGGTCGCAGGCGAGATAGTTGCCGCGTTCCTTGTGGCGGAAGTCGACGTTGTCGACGCCGCTGGTCGAGCTGTTGACGTAGACGTAGTTGTTGGTTTCGGCGACCAGGATTTTGCGCGACGGACTGCGCATTTTGGAGAGCGGGATCCAGCCGAGGTAGTCGTTGAGACCGTAGTGCTTCATGTAGCTGGCCACCGGTTTTTTCCACGACGGGCAGCTGAAAAGTTTGACCGGAACATAAACCCCGGAGCCCGCGGGACTTTGCACAAAGGCCGACTTCATGCCTTGCGCCTGGACCAGGATGTCCAGCCAGTTGGTGTTCCAGTTGGCGCTGCCGAGGAGCGCGCCGCCAAGTTCGATCCGGGGCGACGGGATGACTTTGTTCTCGGCTTCGTAGAGGGCGAAAAAACTCCCCTGCTGGCGGAGCTGGTTGAGACACTGGGTCGAACGCGCCGACTCGCGGGCGTTGTTGAGCGCCGGCAGCAGCATCGA
>CAZRFG010000350.1:0-3814 GCA_964599205.1 uncultured Victivallaceae bacterium | reverse complement strand
CGCAAGAGGGCTCCGCGCCCTCTTGACTCCGCGCAAGGGCGCGGCCCTTGACCGGAGTACTTCGGGCGCAGTGCGGTTTTCAGAACTTGACCAAGTCGGCGACGTTGACCGGCTGTCCGGTCTTCATCGACAGATTGGCGGCGACCCCGGTCAGGATCGAACGCGCGCCGTCGATGTAGCCGGCGGCATGACCGAGCGGATCGTTCTCCGCGCCGATGAAAACATGGCGCAGCAGCCGTTCGTCGCCGCCGCCGTGTCCGCCGAGATTGGTCGCCTCGTAGGTGATCACCTGCGGCTTGCCCCAATGCGCCTGATAGATGATTTCCGGCACCAGTTCATTCTTGTCCCCGGCGAGCTCGCGCATCCCCGGCTGGTTGAAGTCCTCGGCATGGCCGGAGACATAGGATTTCTCGACCACGTTGAACTCCAGCCGCCCCTTGGTGCCGTTGAAGCAGACGCGATAGCCTTCCCACGGCGAATGGGCGTTGAGGCTGTAAGTCATCACCGCGCGGTTGGCGTAACGGACCATCACCCCCATGTTGTCCTCGATATCAATGCCGTCGCCGAAAACGTTGAGGTCGCGGTGATAACCGTCCTCGTGCTCGCCCTTGTGATAAAGCTCGGCCAGCCGGGTGCCTTCCTCGGTGATGTCGAGCGCAAAGGGATCTTTTTTGGCGGCTTCGGGCTGTTCGCTGGCGTAGGCAAAGGTCGGGTAGATGCCGCGCTTTTCGGCATTGGCCTTGCCGTAGAATTTGAGGTCGCCCATCGCGAAGACCTGAACCGGATAGGAGTCGATCCACCAGTTGATGAGGTCAAAGTGGTGGGTCGCCTTGTGCACCATCAGGCCGCCCGAATTGACCTTGTTGCGGTGCCAGCGCCGGAAGTAGTCGGCGCCGTGGCTGGTGTCGAGCAGCCATTCGAAGTGGATGCTGGTGATTTCGCCCACAAGGCCGCTTTTGATCACTTCCTTGATCTTGGTATTGCGCGGCGAATAGCGGTAGTTGAAGGTCACCGTGAGGTGGCGGCCGGTCCGTTTTTTGGTATCGATGATCTGCTGGCATTTTTCGGCGTCGACGGTCATCGGCTTTTCGCTGACCACGTCGCAGCCGAGTTCCATTGCCCGGCAGATGTAATCGTGATGGGTGCGGTCCATTGAGGTGACGATCACTTTGTCCGGCTTTTCGGTGCGGATCATTTCCTCGAATTGCGATGCCTTGTAGGTTTTGAGCGGGGCGAGGCCGTAAGTGGTCTGGAGATAATTATTCCAGTAATTCATCCGGGTCTGATTGGTGTCGCAGAAGGCGGTCAGCACCGCCGTGTCCTTGAAATCCTTGGCAATCGCGTCAATGTACATCGACGAACGTCCGCCGGTGCCGACCAGTACGTACTTTTTCTGCATGATTTTAGTTCCCTTTATGGTTTTCTCCGTTACCGGAGCTTTCACGTGGTACGAAAGTGGTGGGGAAGCGTAGCCGGACGCCCTGCTCGAAGCCTTTTTCGAGCAAGTCGAGCACCGCCGCGTTGAGGCTGCTGATCGGCTGGGCGACCGAGCTCAAAGTCGGCGTCGAATAGCGGCCGAAAGGTTCATCGTCGAACCCGACCACCGCGATCCGGCGCGGGATCTGGATCTTCTTCTCCCAGGCGTAGCGGAGAAAGCCGAAGGCTATCCGGTCGACGTCGAAAAACACCGCGTCCGCCCCGGAAGCGAGAATTTCCGGCGCGGCGGCGTAGCCGTTCTCGAATTCGCAGTCTTTGACGGCGAGGAAGCTGTGCCGGATATGAGTGTCGGCAAGCGCGAGGGCGAAGCCGCCGCGCTGGTTCTCCGGACTGCCGCAGCGGATGATGTATTTGCGGCCGGCCTTGACCAGCGCGTTGACCGCTTCGACGATCCCCGCGCCGCGGTCGATCGCCAGTCCGGCGCAGCGTGGCCCGGCGGGTTCGGCGTCGACCATGATCGACTTGCCGGTGAGGGACGGAATTTTCGCCGCGACTTCCGGCGGCGGCGGCGACTGCCAGACCCAGTGATCGACCACCCCGGCCCAGTGCCGGGTGAGTTCGTCAAGTTCGGCGGCGGTGCGCGGCATCACCCCGATCAGGGGATGATACCCGGCCTCGCCGAGGCGGCGGATAAGGTCGGTTTCGCGCCGCCGGTAGACCTCGGCCGGATTGGCGGCGCGGACGATGCCGACGAAGCTGTTGTGCCGCATCCGGAGGTTGCGGGCGGCGATATTGGGAACGTAGCCGAGTTGGGCGGCGATGTCGTTGACCGACTTGCGGGTTTCGTCGCTGACCCCCGGTTCTCCGGCGAGCGCGCGCCGGACCGAGCGGATCGACATTCCGGCCCGGTCGGCAATATCTTTTAAGGTGCTGGGCATCGTGATTCTCCTTTGCGCCATCGTTGGCGTTGTTATTATTATAAGTCCTTTTTTCGAAATGTCAAGACCTTTTCTCAAAAAAATTCAGCGGAAACCCCGCCCCCTGACTTGCGAAAATGAAAAATCGTGTTAGATTAAGAAACCAACCCGGAGAGATGGTCGAGCGGTCGAAGGCGCAGCATTGGAAATGCTGTGTACGGGAAACTGTACCGAGGGTTCGAATCCCTCTCTCTCCGCCATTTTTTTTCCAAAAAATCTTCTGACAGTTCTTGACTATCGTGTTCAGGCGCAACATATTCTGACTCCTCTTCGAAAATCTCGTTTTTGTCAGCATTTGTCACCAAAACCCCGGTTTTGACTGCCGTTAGTGCCGCTTTTAGTGCCGCACTTTTGCGGGTACTGACACTTGGCAGCGTCTCAATCGCGGCGCGAATATCCAAACTTACCGAATCGGTGTAAATATGCTCGGTCAACTGTGACGAACTATGCCGCATCGCCTCTTGTACGACCCGGGGCGCATTGCCTGCGACGCTGAGCAGCGTGCAGAACGTCCCCCGCAACGAATGGAAGTCGTAGCCGCTGTTCAACTCAGCCGGAATCCCGGCGGCAAGCCAGTATTTCCGCAACCGTCCGAATTCGGGAAAGCGGCCAAATACCAGTCCTTGCCCCGAAGATTGGCTGCGATATTCCAGTAACGCGGCCACGACTTCCGCCCGCAGCGGGATAACCGCCTTTTGCCCGTTCTTGGTGATGCTCGACGGCGCGACCACAACCGGATCAGCCGAATCCAAGCAAAGATCATCCCAAGTCAATTTGGAAATCTCCCCGCGCCGCAATCCGGTATATACTGCCAGCAAGACAATGCAATGAAGTTTGAGCGGAAGCACGTCCAACAACTGCTGCAATTGCTCGACCGTCAAAGCCCGACGATGATTTTTCTTCGCGCGGCGAAGATCGAGCTTTTGAGCATGATTCATGGGATCAACCATCATTCGGTTATGCAACACCATCCAGCGGCAGAACTCCCGCAATGCGCCGAGATAATGATTCTTGGTTTTCGCCGAGAACTTCGTCGCACTCCGCCACTTTTCAAAGTCGAATAGTTTAATGTCTTTGGGATATTGCCAACGGCAAAAAGAAATAATCTGCCGACAGTGGAAGCCCAAATAATAAAGATGCTTGGGACTGCGGCCCCACGAATTGACCACCGACAGAAAATCTTGCAAATGCTGTTCAAGGGGAATTGTCGCATAATGCTTGATATCTCTGGGAACCGCGCCGAATTGCGCCAGCTCTTCTTCTTTGATCAGTTCCTGTAAGAGTTGTCTTGCCACTTGCTTATCAGTGACCCCCAAACGCACTATCTTCGGCTCGGACATCCAAGCGCATTGGAATTTAGCGCGATAAGTGGGGTCGATTCGCTGCTTTCCGTCTTTGTC